>CALJEW010000314.1 GCA_938074585.1 uncultured Rhodospirillales bacterium
GCCCATTGATATGATAACCGGGACAAATTCAGATTCACATTTATTAGGTTTTTTCGAATGCTAGATAGAGCAGCGCGATTTTCTCAGAGTACTACACAACAGTCACCTGCTGTGATGGGAATGATCGCAAGCGCCGCTAGCTTCATAAAATCAAGTGACGATAAAACGAGTGGCCAAGCCGCATTCGTTTCGCCGTTGCTCTGGAGTTTTGGAATTAATGACTATGAAACGCATGCTAATCGACGCATCCCACCCGGAAGAAACCCGGATTGTGATCGTCAACGGGAACCGACTTGAAGATTTCGACGTTGAAGTCAAATCGCGTAAACAGCTAAAAGGTAACATCTATCTAGCAAAAGTAACACGGGTTGAACCGTCGTTGCAGGCTGCTTTTGTGGATTACGGTGGAAATCGCCACGGTTTTTTGGCATTTAACGAAATCCATCCCGATTACTATCAAATCCCAGTAGCTGATCGTGAAGCCTTAATGGCTGAGGACGTTACAACGGCATCAGACTACACTGACGACGAGAACACCGAAACAAACAACACCGTCGAAATTTTGGGCGGCGATGATACCGATGAAGTTGAAGATCGGCGCCCGCGCCACAATTCACGTCGCAATTATCGGATACAAGAAGTTGTAAAACGTGGCCAAATTTTGTTAGTCCAAGTTGTCAAAGAAGAACGTGGCGGCAAAGGGGCTGCATTGACGACGTATTTATCGTTGGCTGGGCGCTATTGCGTATTAATGCCCAACACCGCTCGCGGTGGTGGAATTTCTCGTAAAATCAGCAATGGTATTGATCGCAAGCGCCTAAAAGTTATCGTCAACGATTTAGGTATTCCCGATGGCATTGCAGTGATTGTTCGAACAGCGGGATCAAAACGATCAAAGGCAGAGATTAAACGCGATTACGAATATTTACTTCGTCTATGGACTCAGATTCGTGAAATCACCTTGGAATCGATTGCTCCATGTGCGGTTCACGAAGAAGGCAACCTCATCAAGCGCTCGATACGAGATTTATACGCCAAAGAAATTGAGGAAGTGGTTGTTTCGGGTGATGATGGTTATCGCATGGCCAAAGATTTCATGAAGTTGTTGATCCCAAGTCATGCCAAACGAGTTCAGCCATATAAAGATGAAGGGGTTTCTTTAACCCAACGTTATCAGGTTGAAGATCAGCTATCTGCCATCCATTCGCCAGAAGTCCACATGCGTTCCGGTGGTTATATTGTTATTAATCCAACTGAAGCCTTGGTTTCTATCGATGTAAACTCGGGTAAAGCGACCAAAGAACGTAATATTGAAGAGACAGCATACAAAACCAATATGGAAGCTGCAGAAGAGATTGCGCGCCAATTAAAGCTGCGCGATTTGGCTGGACTTATAGTTATCGATTTTATTGATATGGAGACCTCTAGAAATCAAACCCGTGTTGAGCGCCAATTAAAAGACGCGATGCGTAACGACCGGGCTCGCATTCAAATTGGTCGGATTAGCCCATTTGGCTTGCTTGAACTATCGCGCCAACGGCTGCGCCCTAGCTTGTTAGAAACCAGTTCAGAGCCATGCCCCCATTGTGAAGGTACTGGCGTTCGCCGTTCCACCGATTCGACAGCTTTGCATATTCTAAGAATGCTTGAAGACGAATGCACGCGCCGTAAAGCCAATGAACTCACGTTGTTTGTCCCAACGTCTGTGGCGCTTTATTTGTTGAACTACAAACGTAAAGCTTTAGCTGACGTTGAAACTCGGTATGAGACAACAATCATTGTCGAAAACGATGATACTTTAATCCCACCTGATTGCCATATTGAGCGAAGTGGCGATGTTAAAGTCATTGAGCAGCCTAAACTGGCACCAATCAACAACCGCCCAAATAAAAATCTAAACGCTGAAGAAGATGCCGAAGATGAAGAAACCGACGATGGCAGCAAACGCCGCAAACGCCGTCGAGGTCGACGTCGCAAACGTTCAGTTAATGACAATGCAGAAGTTATAGAAACAGCAGATACCACTGTCGCACAGGATGAGAGTTCTGGCACTGAGAGCACTGAAGAAGCGGCATCTGAAGACGGTGAAGAAGGCCAAAACAAACGCCGCAGACGCGGACGCAGGGGCGGACGCAACCGTGGGCGCAAGCCAGAAGATAACGTGCAGACAGAGACCAAAGAAACGGCAGAAGTTGCAGTAGCGGCTGCAGCATCAAACGATGCTGTGCTGGTAGATGACGCGGCAGTCCCTGCGGTTAAGGTAACGGGTAAAACAGAAGAAGATGTTGTTGAAGCCCCTAAACCACGGAGGAGGAGGAAGCGAAAAACAACTGACGGTGCTCAAGAAGGCACTGCAGACGTTCAAGTGATCCCAATCACGGTTGCTGAAGCTAAAGTGCCTGAAGCATCTGCAGAAGAAGCACCTGAGGCTGAAGTCGAAGTAACTCCAGAAGTGAAAGAAGAAGGAGCACCTAAAAAACCACCGCACAAAACACGCCGGAAAGCGGCTCCAAAGAAAGCCAAAGAAGAAACGGAAAGCTCAGAGACTGCTCCAGCTGAAGCAGCTTCAACCAAAGCTGCACCTTTAGAAGAAGTGGCAGAGTCTCCAAAGCCAAAACGTCGTCGTCGAGCTAAAGCTGTGGTTAAAGAGGTTGCAACGGAAGAGGCTCCAGTCATAACGACTGAGGCTGAAACACCAACGCCTGAGCCAGTCGCGGCAGAACCAGCTCCTGAGGTTGAAGAAAAACTGGCAAAAAAAGGTTGGTGGCGTCGCTGAATTCTAAGCGATAAAACATAAAAAAACGGCGGCTGTTAAACCGCCGTTTTTTGTCTACTTCAAAAAATTAAGTTCCGACTATTTTGCCATTCAATCAATCGTTTGGATGCTTCTGCCATGTCGCGGGATTCTCCGGCAAATGAAAAGCGTAAATATCTATGCCCGCGGGTTGGATCAAAATCAGGGCCGGGTGTTGATGCAACCCCAGTCTCAACCAGCATCTGTTGACAAAATTCAGTACTATCGTTGGTCAGTGATCCAACATCTGCATAAATATAAAACCCACCGTCGGCTGAAGCCAATTTGTTAAACCCGGCTTTGGGCAATTCGCTTAATAATAGTTTACGATTTGCAGCATAGCGCTCGATATTCTGATCTAATTCTTCACGGCACTCAAACGCGGCAAGGCCTGCAACTTGAGATAACGTTGGTGTTGAGATAAATAGATTTTGCGCTAAGCACCCAACCGAATGCAATAAATCTTCAGGCAAAATCATCCACCCGATCCGCCATCCCGTCATCGAAAAATACTTAGAAAAGCTATTGATAATAACCACATCATCGCTAAAGGCTGCGGCTGTTTCAGCTTCAGCGCCATAGGTTATACCGTGATAAATCTCATCTGAAATAAAGCGCACCGAATTTACATCACAAAACTCAACTAATGCTTTTAACTCATCAGGAGCAGTCATGGTCCCCGTTGGGTTCGAGGGGGAAGCCACAATAAGCCCGTGAATAGCCCCATTTTCCAACACCTCTTGCGCCAACAGATCTGGCGTTGGTTGGAAATTGGTTTCTGGCCCCGTTAAAACCTCAACTACTTCAATCCCAAGCGCTCTTAAGATATTCCGATAAGCTGGGTATCCGGGGCTTGCTAACGCCACCCGATCACCCGGGTCAAAAGCCGCTAAAAACGAAAGAACAAAACCGCCCGAAGACCCCGTTGTCACAACAACCCGTGCAGGATTAATATCAACGTCATATTGTTCTTTATAATGCGTTGCAATGCGGGCTCTTAAAGTTGGAATACCGAAGGAGTCCGTATACCCAAGAGAATCTGTTCCAACTGTCTGTTTTACAGCATCCACAACACCTTGAGGTGCGCCAGTGCTAGGTTGGCCGACTTCCATATGAATCACAGATCCTCCCCGAATATCGAGCTCATTTGCAGCACGCATAACATCCATAACAATAAATGACGGGATAAGACCGCGTCTCGAGATTTTCAAAGACATATTAAAGCTTTCTGTTAATCAGATCCAACACCAAGGCCAAATCCCCTAGGATCTGAACGAACAGCACAATTTATATTTTTTTTGACGGGAATCCCGCTTGGGCAAAAAACAGAATTTACATAACCCAAAAAGCGGACATAAGCCATTTTATGACCCATTGCACCTATGCCATTGACAATAGCAGGAGATATTCCTTTTTCCAGATAAGTTATTCCATCAGCGCCGCCATGATGAACGCGCTTGGCTTTCATAGCACCTTCTAAGTCTCCATCCGGGTCGGCTATTCCGTTCGCAATCACGTTGATCAAAGCTGATGGCGCAACAGCCCCGCCACTAGCACCGGATGCATAAAACATCCGGTTACCAACTTTACTGACCAACATAACAACCGGCAAAGGATCTTCCGTAGCAGGAGGAGAAGCGGCAAGGACAATACCAGTTCCTTTTGCAACACGCCCAACACCAAACGGTATGTTCATAGTAAACGAACACGCTACCGCGCCACCGTTGCGGTCAATCACAGCCAAAGAAGCACCGCGCGATTTTGCCAAAGCTTCTGTTGGAGCAAGTATTTTAGAAGGCGTTGGAACGTGGAGGTCCTCTTTAAATGTTTCCAGCAAGCGCTCAGTTGTATCTAGGGATGCAATCATAGTTGCATCGAGACCTTCCGAGCCCCAACGTTGTTGATCAGCCAAACTGCGTTCCGCCGATTCCGCAATTAAATGCACCCGTTCAGCAGCGTTCATGTCTTCAAACCAGTCCCTGAATGCAACCATTGCTGTAATTTGAGCTGATGTAGCCCCTGCTGAATTTGGCGACAGTGGAAAATGGAAGGCAGTGCCTTTCAGAAACCGAACTTCAATGGTTTTGCGCCACACCGGTAAATAACTATGTAATTCATCATACGTAAAGCCCGGACCGCTGGCTTGAACAGCGTCAACAAATTGGCGCGCGTAAGAGCCGGCGTATAAATCGCTGGCACCGTGAACCCTGATCCGTGAAAGCATGGCCGATAAATCAACCTGCTTCATAAATTCAGTTTCTTTAAAGGGAGCTGTGGCCCCTTTAGTAGCAAAAATTCGACGCATTTCAGGATTTTCCCAGAAATTCCGCTTAGCCACTTTCAAATCTTGCCCCAAAGCCCGAGAAACTTCAGTTCCAAAACGTGCTAAATTTTCAGCAGGCCTGATCAACTCAGCCCATTTCATTGTTCCATGTTTGGCGTGAAGTGCAAAAATACCTCGTGGGCTACCAGGAATTCCTGCCGCGTTTGGGTTAACTTTAGCAGACTTTGATGCTTTGATCCGAAAATCCAATGTTTCCACGATTTGAGTTTTAGAATCCCGGACTAAACACAGGCCTCCTCCGCCCAAACTAACGGAAGACGGCATTGTAACCGTTAGCGCAAAGAACGCCGCTGTCGCTGCATCAACAGCAGATCCACCCGACGCCAACACATCACGCCCAACCAATGCCGCGCGGGGTTCGTCAACAGCAATACCACCCAAAGTGCCTTGCACGTAGCCAACAGTTCCTTGTGGGACGTTGTTTTTATTATCACCAAAACCCAAACACCCTGAAATACTTAAGGACAAAATGCCCAACAGGAATTGACGCCATGCAGAGTGACGGCTAGGCTGAACACTTTCTATCGCATTTTCGCCTTCATACATACTACTCATTGTGGATATACGCATTTTGTCAACTCACCCTTTATCTATTTTTGTTTTACTACTTACGTGTTTTGGCCTTACTGCCATCCCACAAAGCGCTGATGCACGAACCGCCAGTTTAATCCGTGACGCAGAAATTGAAAATACCATCCGAAAATACGCAACACCAGTGTTCAAAGCGGCAGGATTAGATCCGCGCTCAGTTAATATTTATATCGTTAAAGATAATAGCCTTAATGCTTTTGTTGCTGGTGGCCAAAATCTATTTATACACACTGGTCTTTTAACGCGTAGTAACAATGCATCGCAAATCATTGGTGTTATTGCCCACGAAGTGGGCCACATTGCGGGTGGCCATTTGTCGCGTATTCACGATGCCTTAACCACAAGCTCTATACCATCGATACTGTCTTATATTTTAGGTGGTGCCGCAGCCATAGCGACGGGACGAGGTGATTTAGGAGCCGCAATTGTTTCTCTAGGCTCCTCCATTGGGACGCGAAATTTCCTGAGTTATTCTAGGAGGGAAGAGGCATCAGCTGACCATGCAGCACTTAAGTTTTTAGACGATACCAAGCAATCGGCCCGAGGTTTTCTTGAGTTTATGAAGGTTTTAGAAGATCAAGAACTTTTGAGCAGCAACACTCAAGACCCATATCTTTTGTCCCATCCTGTTTCCAGTGATCGTGTTCGAACCGTTGAGAATCATGTGAAGCTATCGCCTTATTCCAATACGCCAACACCGGTAGACTACGTCATAATGCACGCCCGTATGAAGGCCAAACTAATGGCCTTCATCGCATCACCTAGGCGGACGTTGGAAATGTATAAAAAATCCAACAAAAGCTTAGAATCTCGATACGCCAGAACCATTGCCTACTATCGAAAAGCTGATTTGAAGACAGCTATCCTTTTGCTTGATCAACTTATCGCCGAAAATCCTTCAGATCCCTATTTCATTGAACTTCGAGGACAAATTTTTTTTGAAAATGGCAAAATCAATG
>CALJEW010000315.1 GCA_938074585.1 uncultured Rhodospirillales bacterium
GCAAGTCGGTTTGAACGAAGCGAATGCTCGCAAAAAATATGGCTATATGATTAAAGTTTTAAGCTGGCCTGATGCGGAAAATGATTGAACCCAAGCCGAAGGTTTCCACGCGGTATGATTAAAGTAATTACTAAATATAAGGGTAAAATTCTGGGATGTGGTATTGTTGGGTGGCAAGTAGGCGAGTTGATTCCACTATGGGTCTTTGTCTTAACAGAAGCTATGAAGACTGGCTACATAGCGCTAATGATTGCGCCTCATCCATGTTTAAGTCAAAAATTAAGCGTGCTGCAAGTAGCTACTTCACGTCTTCGTTATTTAGTGAAAAGCCCCAAAAAATTGTTCACTTTTTATCTTGGTTAGGGTGAGTATGAAAAAGCATGAACAAAAATCATCGTTTGCATTCACAGGCCTGTCGGCGCGCCTTCTGCTGTTGACCGCTGTTTCAATCATGGTTGCGGAAGCAATGATCTGGACGCCGTCGGTATCACGGTTTCGAAAAGTCTATTTAGAAGAGCACATTGTTCGGGCTCAATTGGCGACATTGGCTTTGGAAGCCTTACCCGATAAATCGTTGAGTAAACAATTAGGGGATGAACTTCTGTTTTATGCTGAAGCTTATGTAATTGTTTTGCAGCATTTCGACCGTCAAGTACTTATGGTTTCTAAATCTATGCCACCAAAAGTCGATTTGACGGTTGATATTCGTCAGGGCACTTTTTTTGCTTGGATTGAAGATGCCTTCGATACTATGCGCCAAGAACAGAACCGGGTGCTTCGAGTTGTTGGTAAATCTGAAAAAGATCCGAATGTTATTATCGAGATTATCATAGATGAAACCCCCATGCGTGAAGCCATGTATGAGTTCTCGAAGCGTATATTACAATTGTCCGTGGGCATTTCTTTGTTCGCAGCAAGCTTGGTTTATTTGGCTCTAAACTGGCTAATGATCCGCCCTATGCGACGTATCACAGGAAGCATCACAGCCTTTCGCCGTGCCCCAGAAGATACACTGCGGGAACTTAAGCCCAGCGGACGCCGGGACGAGATTGGAATTACCGAACGGGAGTTGGCCCGAATGCAAGATGAGGTGCGCCAAGCCTTAGCCCAACAATCCAGGTTAGCAACTTTGGGTGCGGGGATGGCAAAAATTAATCACGACTTGCGCAATTCTTTGGCAACCGCCGCTTTGGCTTTTGATAAGTTAGCCTTAGTTGATGATCCTGAAGTTAAACGGACATTGCCTCGTCTTTATAACGCCATCGATAAGGCGGTAAAGTTGTGTAGTCAAACTCTGAATTATGTGGGCAATGGAATGCCAGAAATGCACATTTCTAAATTTCATCTTTATGATTTGATCGATGAGGTTGGCGAACAGTTATCTGAACCTCTGGAGGAAGATTTTGTGGTGCAACCCAGCGCTGAATTGGTATGGAAAAATCACATTCCAACTGAGGTTGAAATTGTTGGTGATCGAGAACAATTATTTCGAGTTTTTTCTAACTTAGGTCGCAATGCGTTTGAAGCTGGAGCCACGCATCTAACGGTAACATCACATGTATCAACGCAAAAAATAGAGATACACTTAGCAGATGACGGGCTTGGATTTTTAGAAAAAGAAAAGAAGCAATTGTTTAAGCCCTTCGCCGGGTCCACAAAAGAAAAGGGAGTGGGCCTAGGTTTGGTGATTGTTCGCGATATAATGAAAGCCCATGGCGGTGATATCGAATTACTTGATCAAGAGGAAGGGACAACCTTTCTAATTTCAATGCCAATGGGTCGATGATCATTTATTTATCAATTGATCATTAACTATTCTCCATATGGTGTTCAATTTCAATTAATAACTGAGCAATGCCTTGCATACAAAAGAACGTCCAAATACTATAAATTAAGAGAACGTGAGATGAATTATAAGACTTTGAGTATTGAAATACGAAACGTATATTTAACACAGATTGAGGAAGAAGAGCTTAGCCTTTCAAATGACATGGAAATTGGATTTTAAGACGTTTATGCGTATTGGGATAATATACGTAAAAAACTATTGCACTTAATCTTTCTGATTTTAAGCTCTGTGAGTTTCACACGGATATTATTGGCAGCATGGCGATAGTTGACATGTTGTCATCAGAACTTGATTATAAATACCGATTTTATGAAATCCAGGTGGTTAACATAACAGCTAAAGAATTAACGGGTAAAAGCGTTGGAGCTGATTTGAATGATAATGAAGCGGTTTTAAATAGCAACGTTATTTAGAGTATAATGAAAACTAAAGCCCACCAGTTTGATGCGCTCAAAGGTCGCCCCGGTCAGTGGTAAAAAATATACCAAGACAACACTGTATTTGCTGATATCGCAGGACGGGAAAAGTATTTTTGGTATTGTTTTTATTAATACATTTAAATTTATCCGTCGTGATGATCCAATAATAAATTAAATAGGTAAGGAGGCTTTGCCTTTTCAGAAATGGGAAAAAATGTATTACAAACAACTTCCTATGCATTAACATCAGGATCAGAAAAGTATCCTGAATAGCCACCCTAAAAACTTCTTCCACCAATTCGAGTAAAGTTGCCCTGCTGTAACAGCCTGAATTAAAAGTTTGTCGACTTGTTCTTTTGGCCGGGCATTATGGGCTAAGGTAATGCCGCCAAACCCAGTGCCCACAACTTGATTAAATTCTTCCGCAAGGACACCTAGGCTATAGAGGCGCAGAATAATGCCACCTAATTGGAAGAAGGTACTCTGATCATTGCTTGAGCTTTTCGACGCGACCCAACTGAGATTTTCATAAAAATCCCGACTGATTCTCAAGTCGAGAACGCCTAAATAAACAAGGCTTAACCGTTGCTCCATAGGTCCTGATTCTAGTCCAGTTGGAAAACCAATGCTTTTAAATATTCAGTTTCAGGCATGAACGGATGAACCGGATGGTCTGGGCCTGCACCAGCACGATAAATCAAGCGTGGCGAGCGACCGGCTTGGCCAATACCGCGTGAAATCTCTTCAATAAAACGGTCTTCATGCATGTTGTGTGAACACGATGCGATCATTAAAAATCCCAAAGGCTCAACAGCGGTTGCACTCATGCGGGCTAATTTTTTATAACCCTTAATGCCAACACCAACATCTTTTTTGGTTTTGATGAAGGCTGGTGGGTCGGCAATCACAAGGCCAAACCGCCGTTTGCCTTCGGCAAACCGCGCCAGTGCGCCAAACACTTCTGTTGCACTAAATTGGCAGATTTTTTCGACACCGTTCGCTTCAGCCGCTTTTTGGGCCAATTCAAGGGCAGGCTCGGAACGATCAATCATCAAAACGCTTTCTGCGCCTTTTGCCGCGCAGGTGACGCCAAAGCCGCCAGCATAGCTGTACAAATCAACGACCAAGCGGCCTTTTGCCAAACCAGCAACAAATTCGCGATTGCAGCGTTGATCGAAAAACCATCCGGTCTTTTGACCATTCAGTGGATCGGCATAAAACGTTAAACCATTTTCACGAACTTCAAGTGGGACTGAAATTTCACCCTCAAGGGTTTTCGATAAAGTGTCTAGGCCTTCAAGATTACGAAAACCGCCTTCATTGTTGAGTAAAATATGCTTCGGCGCGATTACAGATTTAAGCGCGGATACGACATAATCAATTAATAAATCCATGCCGGCGGTTGAGGTTTGAATAACAACTGTGTCGTCAAAGCGGTCAACAACAAGACCCGGTAACCCATCCGCATCGCCATGAATTAGGCGATAATGGGGTTCTGAAAACACCGCATCGCGTAAGGCTACCGCCCGGGTGATCCTGTTTTTGAAAAACCTTTTATCAATTCCTTTGGTACCCGTACGGGTGAAGCCCCGGTAGGCAATTAAACTATTGGGGGTGAAGGTGCCAACGCCAAGTTCTTTTTTATCGTGTCGGACCAATTGAACAATGGAACCCGCAGACAGAGCCGTAGTTTTATCTGTCATTTGGATTTCGTTGGAATAGATCCAACTATGGCCATTCTTAAAACGTTTGTCTGCACCATTACGCAGGCGAATGACTGGCAAGCCGGATGAAGTTGTCATGTGTTGAACCTTTTTTGTTTTGTCGCGAACGATTATAAATAGGCGCTTATTGCCTTATGTGGTAGCATTAATCTTCAATGGCCCATGCCATTAATCTCCAAGAACAATGCCTTCGCGCCGTTTGTCAGCTCCGCCGTCGAGCCCCTGGGGCGTCGTTCGAATGCCATGCAAGCCGCTTGCGTTGGAAATCAATTTGACCTTATGGCCCATGGCTTCTAATGTCGGCTTAAGGGCCTCTAGGCGACTCCCTTTTTCTAAATCGGTTGTTCCATTACGATTTATAAAATATGGAGCATCAATAGCGGCGTCCATATCCATGCCCCAATCCAATGCAGCGATCAGTGTTTTGACCACATAACCAATAATTCTGGACCCACCGGGCGAGCCAATAGCCATGACTAAACTACCAGAGCCATCGAAGACTAATGTGGGTGACATGGAGCTGCGCGGACGCTTGCCGGGTTCCGCCCGGTTAGCAATGGGGGCACCATTTTTGGATGGTGTAAATGAAAAGTCGGTCAATTGATTGTTAAGCATAAAGCCTCCCGACATCATCCGCGATCCAAAAGCATTTTCGATGCTGGATGTCATTGAAACCGCATTACCAATTTTATCAACAACACTCAAGTGTGTGGTTGATAAGCCGTGCTCGTTTAAGCTTGGTGCATACTTAAGCTCCGCTTGAAGTCTTGGCATTCCGGGTGATCTTCTGCCACCGGCTTTGGTCGGCGATATTTGTTTGCTGCGTAAATCTAAATAAGCCGGGTCCAGCAAACCCAATGTGGGAACTGGAATAAAATCAGAATCAGCCATGTAGGTATTGCGATCGGCAAAAGCTAAGCGGCTAGCTTCCATAACCAAATGCACGGCTTTCGCGCCAAAGGGCTTCATTTTACCCAAATCAAAGCGCTGTAAAAGTCCCAATATCTGTAACGTAGTTAAACCACCCGATGACGGTGGCCCCATACCACAAACCAACCACACCCTATACGGCATACATGCCGGCGGGCGGTCTTTGGCTTGATAACCTTCCATGTCATCAGTAGTCATGCCGCCTGGGTTTTGGCTGGCCTCGTTGACGGTATCAACAATTTCGTTGGCAATTAGACCTGTGTAAAACGTATCAGCCCCACCGCTTGCAATCAGCCTTAAAGATTCTGCTAATTTTGGATTCTTTAGCAATGTGCCTTCGGGCTTTGGCATATTGTTGACATCATAAAAATACGCACGTGTTTGGTTGAAGGTTTTTAGGTATTTGTCTTTTGCAATCAAACCAGCCAAGCGAGGCGAAATCTCGAAACCTGCTTTTGCCATTTGGATAGCTGGTTGGAACAGATCTTTCCAAGGCAACGTTCCATGTTGTTTGTGGGCCAGCTCTAACATCCTCAAAAGACCGGGAACACCTACGGAAGAGCCACCCACTGCAGCTTCGTAAAATTTTTTCTTATTTCCGTCTTTTCTCAAAAACATTTTTGAATGGCTTGATTTAGGTGCTGTTTCACGCCCATCGAAGGACTGAATGGAACCGGTTTTGGCGTTGTAATGCATTAAAAACGCGCCGCCACCAATTCCTGACGATTGTGGCTCAACCAAGGTAAGGACCAATTGGGCCGCAATGGCGGCATCAATGGCGCTTCCACCGTTTTGTAAAATGGTTTGGCCCGTTTTGGCGGCATGGGGATTAGCGGCAGATATCATCTGTGTTAGAGGCTTCGATGCGGATTTGGCCTTTGACGTTAAGCTTGTGTTCTGTGCCGGCGGGGCAGCACAAGCGCTTAAAATGGCGGCTGCAATTATTAGGGCATATTGCGCCGATGTTTTGTGTAAAGCGAATTTAGGGAATAGGACCATTTGCAACCTCATATAAAAGATAATGAGATCTTTTACCCTTTCCGCCCACAACTTTCCATTGTTTGTATGCAATAACGGGGTCAAAGAGACGTTATCGTCGTAAAAAAGGTTATATTGAGGTTGAAATGAATGAATTGATCGTAAGTTTCAGAACCAATTTGGCTCCTTGGCTGATTGTTTTGTTTATTTACGTCTTGTGTTGGGGGGAATCCAAGCCCATTGGCAACGGCAAAAAAAAGATCGAATAGAGTTAAAAAATAATCGATATAAGTTTCCAATTATTAAGAAATTATATTTTTTAGTTTGTCGTACTCAAGCCATTGTGCGGTGCAGTATAATCAGATATTGTCTACCCTGTTGATATGACGTTAAAGGGCAAGACGAATGGAAGTCGTTCGTACCATTACTGAGCTCCGCGAACACGTAAGAAACTGGCGGGAAAAAGACGAAAGCGTTGGACTTGTGCCAACCATGGGTGGCTTGCATGCTGGGCATCTGTCATTGGTTGAGCATTCAAGGCGCCATGCGAACCGGACAATTACGACCCTTTTTGTCAATCCATCACAATTCGCACCACATGAAGATTTCGCCACTTACCCTCGCAAAGAACAGGCAGATCATGACATTTTAGCTGCCGCAGGGAACGACTTACTGTTTGCCCCAAACGTTTCAGAGATTTATCCCGATGGGCACTCAACTCGGGTTGATATCCAGGGCCTAAGCCAAATTTTAGAAGGCGAATTTCGGCCCAATTTCTTTACCGGCGTAGCTACTGTCGTGACCAAGTTATTACTGCAAGCTCTGCCTGATGTCGCCGTTTTTGGTGAAAAAGATTACCAGCAACTGTGCGTGATCAAAACTATGGCCCGCGATTTAGATATCCCAGTACAAATCATTGGGGCCAAAACGATCCGCGAAGAAGATGGCCTGGCGATGTCATCACGTAATCAGTACTTAAGTGTCGAAGAACGTAAAATTGCACCTGTTTTGTATCAAGTAATGGCCCAAGTTGCCCAAAACGTTCGTGGTGGCGAACAACCCGCCAGCCAGCGCACATGGGCAGAAGCTGAATTGACCAAAGCAGGCTTTGGGGCTGTTGATTATGTGGCTGTTCGCGATGCGCAAACACTGGACCCGGTTCGCGATGCATCACGCCCAGCCCGTGTTTTGGCCGCCGCCTACATAGGCCGCACCCGCTTGATTGATAACGTGGCAGTTTAAAAGCATTCGCTTCAAATTTTATTTAGGCTTAAATATCAGCCCTTACTGGGTGCCACATCCAAACGAACAACAATTCCTTCAAGGTCATCCGATAAAGCTGGATAGTAATCCAAGACTAAGGGGTCGTGACCTGGAATGATGTGATCATTACTGTCGGCTAGATCCCTTAATTTTTGAAAACCTTCAACCATTTCGTTACTTTTGAAAATGATCGGGTACGGGTTTTCTAGCTCCATATTCCCATACAGATGGCTGGCATCCGAAGCCAAAACCACCCAGCCGCGCTTGGTATAAACCTGGACGACTTGCAAACCGGCGGTGTGACCGCCAATTCGGTGGATCGAAAATCCGGGTGCTAATTCTGCGTCACCGTCGTGAAACTGAACTCGACCCTTATAAACTTCTCGGACCATGCCGGTCACATGACCAACATCGAAGGGGTGACGGAAATGTTTGTGGCCCATATACTTGCCTGTTGCATAGGACATTTCATCTTCTTGCAGGTGGAATTTGCAATTTGGAAACAAATCAAAATTGCCGACATGGTCATAATGCAGGTGGGTAATGATTACATTTTCAACGTCTGCTGGGTCAACGTCGACGAGCTTTAGGCTTTCAACCGGGCAACGCATGATTTCTTTGTTGCGTTTTGATGCAGTTTTCGTATTGAAGCCTGTATCGATGACATATGTTCGGTTTTTAGAACGTGCGACCCAAACAAAATAATCAATAGGCATATTGCTGTCATGAAAATCGCTTGAGTCCATAAAATTAAGCTCAGCAGTGCGGTCGTGACGGGCATATTTAATCGCAAAGACTTCAAAAACTTCTGGTTCGCTCATAATGGCTCCTTAAGGTTGAGGGTGCTATTTTTCTGATCTGTCGACTTCGATGTATCGGCCAATGGTTCAATGTATTGGAGTTCTGTATTCCACGGAAAAAATATCCAAACGTCTTGTTCTACATCATGAGAATAGGTGTTTACGTAAGGCAACTCTTGAGGCTTGGCGTAAACAGTGGTAAAATGCACTTTAGGTAAAAGCCGCAGCGCTTCTTTTGCCGTGGTTCCCATATCAACCAAATCATCGATTAATAACCAGCCTTCTCCTTGTTCGGAAGTGGCTTGATTCGGGGCTTTAAAAACTTTAAGAGTGCCTTTAGGTTGGTCGTCATAAGTGGGGATGCACAGCGTATCAACAATGCGGATATCCATTTCACGTGCAATAATTGCGGCTGGAATCAATCCGCCACGGGTCAGAGCAATGACGTTTTTCCACGGGCCATGGGGTGTTAATTTACGAACTAAAATTTTGAATCCCGATGAACTTCGGCCGAAGAAACAATGTGGTCAAATAAACCGTCGGGGATTTCTGTCATTTGGATAGGTTCATTCTAGAGTTTCTCGATTAAAAATGATTGTTCGCTTGAATGCAATCAAGTAAAAAAACCGTCGCTCATGTTTTAATCACGAGCGTCGGTTTTAAAATAGAAAGTCCATTCTTACCTTAGCGCAAATAGAGATGCACTTCATTGGACCGGGCTTGTGCAACCGTGCGGGCTGAAACAGCAACTCGCGCAGGCGGTAAACCCATTTCAATCAATGACCGAAGGACATTCTCAGAATGCCGCCTGGCTTTGTTCGAGTTCAATGAAACGCGCGCTTGTCCGCCACTGGTTGGGGCTATTGCAACCAAATCAAAGGTTGCATTTGGGAGCTGCTCTAAAACTTTGCTGATGGTATTATATAAGGCTTGTTGATAAGCAACTTTGGGCCGATCAAAACGGATAACGATCAATGGACGTTTACCCGCGGTGTTGGTTGGGGCACCTGCCTTTACACCTTTGCCCCCGCTTGAGTTTGCCATTGCAATGTTCATTAAGCTGCCGCCATAAATTTCCCCGGTCCGTATTCCGGTTGAAAGAAGGTTCAGGTTAGCCCGCTCTGTCGATACGTAATTGGTTTGTCTGCGCACATCATTACTGACTTCTTTAAGTAAACGGTCAATCAAAACATCAGTCCGGTTAACTTCGTCTTCTAAAATAGCCAGTTGTTGATGATCGGCATCAATAGCACCGGAAACAGAGAATGCCGCTTTAGCCGATTCGGCTAAAAATGCGGACATTGTAGAACTGTTACCAATATTTCCAGATAAAGACGTCATTGATGCAACATCTTGCCCTAATCGGTCTAAATCGCCTTGGGCGCTTGAAAATTGTTGGACAAGAATCGGATTGCCAGGTGTCGTGCCGACTTGTAGTCGTGCATTAACCGCAGCAATTGTGCCGTGATAGCGTTGCGAATTCGCAACGAGCTTTCCGCGTAATTGCTGTAATTGGCCGTTATGAGAACCAATTTGCGCTTGAAGACGTTGTAATTCTTGGCGCAATTCGACGACTTTTTTGCCAACAAATGTACCCGTGTTTTGGCCCATAGTTACACCTATTGGGACAAAATTCCCTGTACCAAGTGCGGGCTGAGGGGTTACTGCAGGTCTTGTTGCAGGGGCCACACTTGCTGTTTGGCTGTTTTCACCGGCTGGATCTTCAGCTGAAAAAGTTGGCCAAAGCAAATCTTCCGTGAAAGAACACGCGGGCAACAGTATAAGTGCGCCGACGAGCAAACTCCGAAATTCAGTTGAAACCATGCGCTCGATAACCCTTTTTTATATGTCCCCGCCTGAGAACTCTAAACTTGTGACCACTAGCCTCTTTAGGGTTGAATCCTATTATGTGTCAACTTGAGGCCAGTTGTCTCCCTTTTTAATGTTGTATATAGTACCTAAAGCCTTAGCTAGGGACAAGAATAGATTTTAATTAGTCTTTGTCTGTGGGTTTTACGGTAAAAAATAGATGAATTTTGGCGCTTGCCAAGAGGTGAACGGTTTAGTACGTTCCGCCGACTTCAAGAGCGCTCGGTATCGGGTTTGGCATCATAGGTGCCTTTAGTTCATTTGAAACAATAAATGTTATTATGCGCCCGTAGCTCAATTGGATAGAGCATCTGACTACGAATCAGAAGGTTAGGAGTTCGAGTCTCTTCGGGCGCACCATTCAAACCCTTGAAATCATTGGTGATTTCAGGGGCTTTGTGTTTCTGGTTCTATGAAAATTTTCTGCCCGTAAGCAAAGCGGTGGCATTTAGCGATAGCATACTCCTACTTATTGAGAGCTTTTGGCTATTCCCGCTACCAGCACCACACACTAACCCCAACCCCCCAGGCGGGGTCCTAGACGAACTCGCGCACTCTCATTCAGTATGGGAACACCAATTTTTTTAATTTAAAAACTTTGCCTAATGTCCGTTATTGGAGGGTAAAGCGGACACCATTGTCCGCAACTGAAAAGGACGGTTCTTGACCCAAAACAAACGTGGTAACAGAATAGCACCCAATAAACTTATGTAATCTTGGGTTCTCCTCGACATTGAGATGTATTTCTGGCTAAAGACGCATATATTGAAGATGCAAGATTGAAACATTGGGAAATTTAAATAAACAACGATTATGGAATTGCGGTCTCTTTCTTTAGGGCAGCACCTA
>CALJEW010000316.1 GCA_938074585.1 uncultured Rhodospirillales bacterium
TTTTTTGCAATGACCAATTTATTGGGCCGTTGCACCCGCCCGATCAACTACTTAGGCTTGCCGGGCATTAGTGTGCCATGTGGGTTTACCGGGCCTAATTTGCCGGTATCGTTCCAATTGGTAGGCCGACCGTTCGACGAACAAACGCTGTACCGTGCGGCACAAGCATACGAGACCTCAACGGATTGGACATCAAAAAGCCCCGATCTATAGAACTAACTCTAATCGCAGCCCTAACACACTTAAGGTGTGTGGGGGTGCTTTGGCATTATAAACGGCTGAGCGGCTTCATAAGCAGCAGCGGCTCGCATTACTAATAGGTCAGAATGCATCGGCCCTACAATTTGCAACCCAGCAGGAAGTCCGGCTTTTGTAAACCCACACGGCACGCTACAGGCAGGTTGCCCAGTTAAATTAAACGGGTATGAAAACGGTGTCCAATCGGGCCAATGATCCTGACTTTCAGGGTCAGATAGCTCTTCACCTGCTGTAAAGGCAGGGATCGGAAGGGTTGGTGTTAACAACAATTCATAGGTGTTGTGGAACGCATTCATGGTTTGACCTAAGGCTTGGCGTTGCACACCAGCATCCAAGTAATCATCCATCGAATAATCTTTGGCTTCTTTCGCAATTTCAATAAGCCCCGGATCCATTAAGGCTTTTTGTTCATCGGAAAAGGTCTCAACCAATCGATATGCTCCTGTGTACCAATGCTTATTGAAACAATCGAGGGGTTTTTCGAACCCCGGATCAATGGCTTCCACATAGGCACCTAAATCTTCAAAAACTTTTATCGCATCCGCAACCAATTGTGCGATTTCTGGATCGACATCGACGTAACCCAAGTTAGCACTATACCCAATTCGTAAATGCCGGACACCCAATTCTAAACCGGCCCGATAATCCCGTGGATCATAAGGAAGCGAGAACCAGTCACGGGTATCTGGCTCGATCAACGCATTCATCATCAACGCGGCATCTTCAACGGTTCGCGTCATCGGACCAATATGCGATAAGCTGGCAAACGGGCTGGCTGGATACATAGGAACCCGCCCGAAGCTTGGCTTCAATCCGAATGTTCCTGTGAATCCCGAAGGGATACGAACAGACCCACCGCCATCAGAACCAATGTGTAATACACCCATACCTAAAGCAGCAGCCGTTGCTGCGCCACCAGATGAGCCGCCGGGAGTTTTTGTTGTGTCCCATGGATTTCGGGTAATGCCGGTAAGTGGGCTATCGGTAACCCCTTTCCAACCGAATTCTGGTGTTGCGGTTCGGCCCAGAAAAATAGCGCCGTGTTCACGCATGCGAGCAACACAGGGGGCGTCAACCGTATGGGGCTGATCTGTCGGTGATGCTTTTGATCCTCGTTGGGTCGGCCAATCTTTACTAAGCACTATATCTTTGACTGAGACAGGAATTCCATCCAATATACCACGGGCTTCCCCTTTGCTCCAACGCGCCTCAGATTCGCGCGCAGCCTGCATGGCGGTTTCTTCGGTCAGAAGGCTAAAAGCATTAACCTCTTCATTAACTACATGAATGCGGTCAAATACCGCTTTTGTAACATCAACCGGTGATACGGTTTTCAAGTCGTATAAATCTAATAGCTCGATTGCCGAAATATAGCATAAATCAGCACTTTTTTCCATCATATTCGACATCCGAGTCTTTCTCCTTCAATTAACTAATGCCATCATAGAAGCAGCAACTATTTGGAAAACCACTGTCTAAGAGTACACTTTTAATGGATATATCAGATTTTCCAAGAATTCCATTATCGCAATTACCGACACCGCGGGAATACTTGCCAAACCCAAGCCGCGAATTAGACGGCCCACCAATTGATGTAAAACGTGATGATTGCACAGGGATCACTTCTGGCGGACATAAAACCCGGCAACTTGAGTATTTACTGGGGGACGCCTTCGATAAAGGTGCCGATACGTTGGTTACAGTTGGGGCCACCCAATTGAACCGCGTTCGCCAAACCATTGCGGTAGCGGCTAAATCGAACTTACGATACGAAGTTTTCAAAAACCCACCTTGGATTATGCGTCTTCTGCTGTTGAATAAAATACCCAAGGTCATTTTTTTGCAGCTCTTATAACCTTCGGGACTTTAGCACGTGCGGCATCTAACCCAACAGAGGCAGACGCCTATATTGCAGAAGGCGAAGCCGTCTTTAATCAAGGCAGCATGAGCCAAAATTATTTTTGGTATCGAATGGACGCCATGGGGTTAGGTTTGCAACATAAGGACCCTGAAATGATTGAGCATCACGCCAAAGCGTTATCGACATCTATCGGAGATGCCCCACCGGCTTGGGAAACGTCTCATATACAGCGATGTTTATTGTTATCAAAAGTTGGATCGGGCATGCTAATGACGCAGCAAAAAAAAAGCTAAATGGCGGATTAGAATGATCGTTGCAATCGTATAGCTGGTTAAAAGAAACGCCATTGGCGGGTTCCATCGCCAAGCAATTTGGAAAGGTGAAATATTGGTAACCCGCGATAGATAAAGGCTGGTTCCTGAATAAGGATTAATCAAAGTACTTAACCCCCAAATACCTAGCAACGAAATTCCCAAAACCCAATCAGGGACCCCCATCACTTCCGGCGGCAAGACCTCGCCAACCAAAATAATAACAATAACCGCATGAAGCCCCAACCCAGCTATTGCCAACATTCCGTATAAAAGTAAAGCAATGCGCAAATCTACATAAGGAATATAGGTGTCTAGCCATTGAGTTAAATCTGTTGCCGGAATAAGGGTCGAAACACCTACGCCAAAAACCGTTGCACCCACAAAAATCAGCGCTTCGTTTCTAAGCCCTGGAACACCGTCCAAAACCTCAGACACAATTTTTTTAATTCGGCGCCATACCGTTGGGCCATTTTCAGAGTTCGTTGCAAACCAAAGCACCGCATAAGGCGGCGCAATTATTGACAAAGCAACCGGCAGGGACAAGTGAGCAAACTCAATGGTTCCAATAACCAAAAAGACCAACGCCCCTAAAATCGCAATGACTGTAAGCCGGTTCGACATCGATAAAGGAGCCGGCACAATCGGTGGGCTGGCACCGGTTAGTTTACGCCACGCCACGCGGTCATAAAGCCACCCCATAAAAATGGCCCCCGCGCCTAAAAATACGCCCCAACCCGCAACATCTGTCCATTGCAATGTGGGGATCGCCAACAGCACAACGACCATTGCCACATAAAATGGTGACCATGCGGACGCACTAACAAAACCAATCATCAGTGCGCCAACCATTCGGCGGCGCAAAATTGGGTCTTTTTGTCGCTCGACCATTGTCGACAGCAAGCTCAAACCGGCTAAGTTTAAAACCGAGCCCAGAAAATGAACCCCCACCGCCAAGTATAAATAACGGCGGCCCGGTGGCTGATTAACTATCATTCTGCGTGTGGCACGGATAGAGGGGCTAACAGATGCAGGGATGCGAATCCATATGACGGCAAAGAACACCATTAAAAAAGTTTTGCCCCGTGCAAACCCATCTACAATTAAATACAAATCTGTTCCGCTGGCATAAACCGAGATAATGCCCGCAGCAATTAATCCTAACCCAACGATAGCTTGCGGTACTGGTGCGTTCTTAACCTCAAGGATCAAAAACAAGGCAATCAATGCGGCAATAATTGGCGCGACATGCGGAACCACCATAAGCGCATTGGCAACACCAAGAACAACAATTGACAGATAAATAGCAATCGACAAACGTGTTGTCATCCGAACACCTGCAAAACGAAAACGCCTGAAGTAATAATTAAGGCAGCAGCAATGCGCCGCCAGCCAAACCCTTCTTTAAGAATAAATGCACCAATCAAGGTTGCGAATAAAACCGAGGTTTCCCGCAACGCAGACACATGTGCCATCGCTCCCTCGTTCAGAGCATACAAAGCTAACGCGTAAGCAACTAATGCTAAACTGCCACCCATCACGCCGGTTTTCCAATTTACCGCAACAAAGGGCTTAAAATCTTTGCGACGATAGACAATCGTCCACAAAACAATCGGAACGCCTTCCAAAAAATTCAACCACGCAATATAAGGCCACGGGCTTGAGCCAGACCGAATGCCAATGCCATCGATGACCGTATAACTGGCAATCATTGCTCCTGTCATAAGCGCCAACCCAATGGGTTTGATGCCCGCCCGGCTGATCCGTCCTTTTGCAAACGTTAGGCTTAAAATGCCAACTGAAATCAAAATAATTCCAGCGATGGCGCCTTCGGTTGGCACTTCATCAGCCAAAACCAAAGCCAATATTACAACCAACAATGGCGATGAGCCGCGGGCGATGGGGTAAACCTCACTTAAATCGCCGAACTTATAACTGAGCAGTAAAAACAGATAATAGAAGTTGTGAATCACCACTGATATGATTAAGTACGGCCAGACAGTGGGGCTGGGCAGCCCTGTATAAAAGATCGCCAACAGACCGATCATCGCACCGGTAAAATGGATCAGAGTGAAGGTTAAAACCCTGTCATCAGCGCTTTTAACCACCGCGTTCCAAAACGCATGGATGAGAGCTGCAAACAGGACAAGAAGAACCAGATGAAATTGTAAAACCATAAAGGGTGCCGACAAAAATGGATATACGGCGCGAATGCCCCAACCTAAAGATAATTATTTAGGGCTTAAATGATGACAAAGTAAAGCTGTAAAGGATTAACTTTCAAGCCCTATCAAAGATCGCGCGAAGGCATCGGCCTCAAATGGGCGCAAATCATCAATCCCTTCGCCAACGCCAACCGCATGAACTGGAATTTCAAATCTTTCAGCTAACGAAACAACAACGCCGCCTTTAGCAGAACCATCAAGCTTGGTTATGATCAGCCCAGAAACATCGACCATATTTTTAAACACTTCAACCTGACTGTGGGCGTTTTGGCCAATCGTCGCATCCATCACCAACAAAACACTGTGGGGCGCGGTTTCATCAACTTTGCGAATAACCCGAACGACTTTCGTCAGCTCTTCCATCAAATCTTTGCGGTTTTGCAGACGCCCCGCCGTATCAATCATCAAAACATCAGCCCCCGACGCTTGTGCTTCTTTTATCGCATCGAAAGCTAAACCAGCCGCATCCGCCCCGTTATCGCGCGAAATTACCGGACAATCAGACCGTTCGCCCCAAATTTGTAATTGCTCAACAGCAGCAGCTCGAAACGTATCACCCGCCGCCAAGGTAACCGATTTTCCTTGATTTTTAAATTGTCGTGCCATTTTGCCAATGGTTGTAGTTTTGCCACTGCCATTAATGCCGCAAACCAAAATAATGTGCGGCTTATGGGTTCCACTAATGACCAAAGGCTGAGCGACAGGGGCAAGTATTGTTGCTACTTCCTCAGCCAATGCAGTTTTGATCTCTTCTGATGAAATTTCTTGATCGAACCGTGTTTTAGCAAGTTTAGATGTCAACCGAGTGGCGGTTGAGACGCCCAAATCACCTTGGATTAAGATGTCTTTTAAATCCTGTAGCGCTTCCGCATCTAATTTACGCTTGGTAAATAAATCAGTAATACCCGTTGAAATTTTTTCAGATGAGCGTTGTAAGCCCGCTTTCAGTCGGCCAAACCAACCGCCTTTATTTTCTTCGACCATTTATATACGGGCCCCTATTAATTCACCGTCTGTATGTCCGGAGATTTGAACTTTTATCAACTCACCGGCTTCACAATCGCTTTTTAATTTAACTGGCACAAACTGAGGGTTCAAACCCCGGTTACCTTTTTCAACAAGCACATCAGATATAGCACCCAACTGAGTGCCCATATAATCGGATAAAATCTGTTCTCCAGCATTTCGGAGCTGCAAAGCCCTATCTTTACGAATATCCATAGCGATACTCGGCATTTTCACCGACGGGGTGCCTTCACGTTCTGAATACGGGAAGACATGTAAATGCAACAACTCCATTTCAGTGACGGCATCCAAAGTATTTTGATGCATGACATCTGTTTCCGTTGGAAAGCCAGCAATCAAATCTGCGCCAAACACAACATCGGGACGCAGCTCAAGGGCGTGCTTTGCCAATTCGATAGCTTGGCTGCGGGTATGGCGGCGTTTCATGCGCTTTAAAACCATATCGTCCATGGCTTGCAAACTTAAATGTAAATGTGGCATTAACCGCGCGTCTGTCGCTAACACATCCAAAAGCGCGTCATCAATAAAGGCTGGGTCTAGCGAGCTTAAGCGCAAACGGGGTAATTCAGGAACGGCTTTTAACAAACGCCTGACCAAATCCCCCAACTGCGGTTGTCCAGCTAAGTCGCCACCGTAAGAGCAAATATCAACGCCCGTGAATACCACTTCTTTATAGCCGTTTTCAACCAATTGACGAACTTGATTTACAATAACACCTGGAGCCAAAGACCGGTTATTGCCGCGTGCAAACGGAATAATACAAAACGTACAACGATGATCACAACCCTGTTGGATTTGAACAAAAGCACGTGTTTGGTCATCAAAACCGCTAATCAAATGCGGTGCGGTTTCTGTAATTTCCATAATGTCAGCAACTGCCACCCGCTCATCCGCATGGGCAGACAGGTAGCTTTTCAAATCGAGCTTTTCTTCATTGCCAATCACCCGGTCCACCTCTTCCATATCAGAATAAGCTTTAGGGTTCAGCTGCGCCGCACAGCCTGTAACGATGACTTGCGCATTTGGGTTTTCTTTGCGGGCACGGCGAATGGATTTACGGGACGAGCGCTCGGCTTCTGAGGTCACGGCGCAGGTATTAATTATAATCGCGTTTTCTAAACCAGCCGTCCAGCTGTGTTCGCGCATGATTTCGGATTCAAACGCATTGAGCCGACACCCCAAAGTGATAATTTCGGCATCAGACATCAGAGGTCTGCCAACAAAGTTGGATCAAAGGTGCCTTCAAAACTGGTGGCAACGGGGCCAGTCATCAACACATGCCCATCTTCTCGCCATTCAATTTGCAATGGTCCACCATCCAAAGTCACTTCAACGTTGCGCCCTGTTAGTCCGCGTCTGTGCGCCGCCACCGCCACCGCACAAGCGCCAGACCCGCAGGCTTCGGTAATCCCCACCGCCCGTTCCCAAACCCGCATTCGAACTTGATCGGGGCCGGTTATTTGAACAATTTCAATATTGGCTAATTCGGGAAACAAGTTATCATGCTCTAATAAAGGGCCAATGCGTTCCAACGCAATTACTGCTATATCATCAACAAAAAATACGGCGTGAGGGTTACCCATGTTAACGCCCACGGGGTCAATAACGCCATCCGCGCTAATGCCCATATGTAAGGTGTCAACGTTGCGACTGGTTGGCACATCCCTCCATGTCAATCCAGGCAGACCCATATCAACGGTAACTCGACCATCCGAATGGCGCGATGAAACCAATAGCCCCGCAACCGTTTCTACAACAATTTGATCACGGGCAAGCTCATTCATCACCAACGACGCAACACACCGGGTTCCGTTTCCACAGGCCTGCGCCTCGCTGCCATCGGGATTGCGAATGCGCATAAAAACGTCAGCGGCATCTGTGGTTGGTTTTTCTAAAATCAATAGCTGATCAAAGCCAACTCCGCTGCGGCGATTTGCAATGGCGCGGGCTTCTTTAATGCCAAGCGCAACTGCTCCGTTGCGATCATCAATCACAACAAAATCATTGCCTAAACCATGCATTTTCATAAACGATATATCAGTCATTAGGGGTAAATAGGGTCACAGGGGGTTAGATGTCCACCCCAAACAGCTAAAACCGAGATTTCTGCTGGCTGTAAACAAACTTTTCCATATGAAATTGCGCGTGTTTCGGCTTATACACGAAATCCTTCTCCACCGGGCAGGCATGGCGCGCCAAGCACCCCCTCAACCCACATTCCGTTGGCGCCATCGTATTTAAATGATCGACACAAGCTGGCACATTATGTTGATACGGCTTAAACGGCCCCACCAGGCATGCGGTAAGGCACGGTTTATCAATGCAACTTTTACAGGGTGATAATGTTTTTTTAATCGTTGACATATCTTCACGATGATCAAAAATAAATGCTGCCCGGTATGCATGCCACTATCCATATATTGGGTGGATAAGGGCCCCGATGGGCGATGGAAAAACAGGCTCCGTCCGCTGGGCCCATTGCTGGAACGGAAGATAAGGCGTGCCATCGAAAGGAAATAGAGCTTGAGCTTTAAACGCGGGTGCAATCGGGCCCACAACCCGGCGTGTCCAAGTATCCATAGGGTCTTGTTGAGGAAGGTCAAAAGATCCCGCAAAGGCCTGCAACATTTGAAGCCCAGCATTCCAGACCATAACCAAAGACCCACTAGGTTTAATTGGATCATCTGATGCAATGCGATGGCCCCCGGCAAATCAAACCATGAGGATGAAGCACATCACTGATATCTTTATAAATCATGATTCAAATTGCACGCGCATTACCGCTTGGGTCTATTTACGTTCATCTTTTATATATTTTTCGGTTTATCTAATATGGATGAATAATCTAGGCTTTCACCAACAGCCCGCACCAGTGCTAAAAAATCGCGCTGCACATCCGAGCGTTTAATCGAACTATAAGCAGATAAATACGCGCCCACTTCGAATATGGGGACCGTGGTAAAGTTACCTCTGCCGGAAAGACCACTATTTCTGGCACCCCGATAAAAAAAGTATAAACAGAACCATCCAAGTAAGTGGCTAATCTAAATAGGTTTTTTTTAAAGGCGCCATTCAACGGTTTCAATACGAGATGTTATTCCAGCGGTCTCTCCCTGAACTGCACCCATTTGACGCAGCGTCGACATCAAGCGGGGCCTATAGGCTTGATGTCGACGCTGCCAAATGCGCATCTAATTCATCAACCCTTTTAGATTTCGCCATATAAATCTCACTTACAAATCAAAACACATGCTTAAATAGATTAAATAATTTTATGCACTTATTAGGTTTTCTCACCTTTTTTTGTTTGCCAAGATAGGAAAACGGCCGAGCTGGCACTTGACACTCCGGTCTTAGATCCATACTCTTTGCTGGACTTCAGGGAAATTTTAAACCCTCCGCCTCACGGGGCGCCGCCAATCCGCGAGTTTCGCGCACTGGCGCATTCGTCGTTGTGCATTTGGATTAGAGATAAAAAGAAGATGTTCGATAATTTAACAGACCGCTTAGGCGACATATTCGACAAGCTTAAAAAGCGCGGTGCGCTGAACGAAAAGGATGTCGACGAGGCATTACTTGAAGTTCATACTGCTCTTTTAGAAGCTGATGTTGCCCTGTCTGTCGTTAAAGATTTCATCAAATCTGTGCGCGAAAAAGCTATTGGCCAAGACGTTATCCGTTCCATTACACCGGGTCAGATGGTGGTTAAGGTTGTTCATGATCAGCTAATCGAGACATTGGGCACAGAAGGCAACGAAATCAATTTGGTTGGCGTATCGCCCGTTTCAATTTTGATGGTTGGATTGCAAGGTTCTGGTAAAACAACAACCAGTGCCAAATTGGGCCTTCGTTTAACCAAGCGCGATGACAAAAAAGTGTTGATGGCCTCTTTGGACATTCACCGTCCTGCGGCTCAACAACAATTAGCCACCTTAGGCGAACAAACAAACGTTCAAGTTTTACAATCAGTGTTTGGCGAACAGCCTATTGCCATCGCCAAGCGGGCCATGGAAATGGGCCGTAAAGAAGGTTTTGACGTTGTTATCCTAGATACCGCCGGGCGCTTACATATAGATCAAGCCTTAATGGCAGAAGTCGCACAAGTCCGCAACATCGCCAAGCCTGTTGAAACCCTGTTGGTGACCGACGCAATGACCGGTCAAGACGCGGTCAACGTGGCACGTGAATTTAAAGAAAAAGTCGGCATTACCGGCATTGCGCTAACCCGTGTTGACGGCGATGCACGCGGCGGCGCGGCTCTTTCTATGCGCGCCATTACGGGTGCCCCGATCAAGTTAATGGGTGTTGGTGAAAAAATGGAAGAGCTAGAGCTTTTCCAAGCAGAACGTATTGCCGGATCAATTTTAGGCATGGGCGACATTGTTGGCTTGGTAGAAAAAGCCGGCGAAGCTGTCGACCAAGAAGAAGCCGAAAAGATGGCCAAAAAAATGCTGAAAGGCCAGTTCACTTTAGACGACATGGCCCAGCAATTAGGCCAGATCAAAAAAATGGGCAATCTTGAAGGTTTACTGGGCATGATGCCCGGTGCACAAAACATTAAAAAACAAATGGCCGGCGCTAACATCGACGAAAAATTGATTGGCCGCCAAGAAGCTATTATCCGTTCTATGACAAAGAAGGAACGGCACAATCCAAAACTTTTAAACGGTTCACGCAGGCGCAGAATCGCCGAAGGATCAGGCACAACGGTGCCTGATGTGAACCGGGTCTTAAAGCAGTTTAAGCAGATGGGCCAAATGATGAAGAAAGCTGGGAAAATGGGAAAAAAAGGGATGATGCGCGGTGGTGGAATGATGCCGGGCATGATGCCACAATCTCCTCCCGGAGGTGGATTTCGCTAAGAAGCGTTAGGTTATAAGAATTTGAGTAAATTTAGGTAAATCGTTTATCTACAGAATTTTAAGCAAACGAAAGGAAAAAGACAAATATGTCTTTGAGAATACGTCTATCCCGAGGCGGCGCAAAAAAGCGTCCCTTTTATCGGATCGTAATTGCAGATTCACGGAGCCCCCGTGATGGCCGCTTTATCGAAAAAATCGGCACATATAATCCTATGCTCCCGAAAGACGGCGGAAACCGTTTGGTCATAAAAGAAGACCGCGTAAAGTATTGGGTCAGTGTTGGTGCATTACCAAGTGACCGTGTTGCGCGCTTCTTGGGCGATGCTGGTTTGATGGACAAGCCTGCAACTCCTGCGAACCAAACAAAGCAAGACAAGCCAAAAGCAAAAGCTCAAGAGCGTTTGCAAGAGCAAGCTGATAAGGCCGAAGCGGCTGTAGCTGCGGCGGCTCAAGCAGCTGCGGCGCCTGCTGAGGAAGCACCGGCTGAAGAGCCTGCTGCTGAAGAAGCTTCTAGCTAAGACGATTTTGCGGGGGTACCACTGATGGTAACAAAACCTGCTGCATCGGAGCTGATTTGCGTTGGCGCGGTGACAGGCGCACGGGGAATTAAAGGTGATGTTCGGATCAAAAGCTTTACAGCCAACCCAAGTTCTATCGCCAGTTATGGTCCTTTGTACGATAAAACCGGAACTCATATCTACGTTCTTAAAATTACTGGCCAAGCTAAAAGCCAGTTAATTGGACGGATCGAAGGAACGTCAGACCGGACAGCAGCTGAGAAGCAACGGGGAATACAGTTTTTTGTCCCAAGGGACAGCCTTCCTGAGGCTGTAGAAGACGAGTTTTATTTTTCAGACTTAATCGGTCTTCCGGTTGAAGATTTGGGAGGTAAATCCTTAGGGACCATTAGTTCTGTTGAAAATTATGGAGCTGGTGACGTCTTAGAAATTGTTGGCGTGATAAGTGGGGGCTTAATGCTTCCGTTTACCAAACAAGCTGTTCCTCGGGTTGATATTCAAAACGGTTTGGTCGTTATTGACCCGCCAGATGGAATATTTGATCCACCAGACGAAGAAGCAAAAGAAAGCGATAGCGTTTAATAGACCAAAGGATGTTTGAAGTTAAGCGAATGACTAAATTTGATACCACATGGCGAGCAACAGTTCTCTCAATCTTCCCAGATATGTTTCCGGGACCTCTAGGTATGTCCCTAGCAGGTCAAGGATTGAGCGAAGGTGCTTGGTCGTTAGACACCTTGGATATCAGATCGTTCACAACCGACAAACACCGTTCCGTCGATTGCCCCCCGTTTGGTGGTGGACCCGGTATGGTGATGCGCCCCGATGTTATCGATAGCGCATTGCAGTCGGCAAAAAAGACTTCACCCAATGTCCCTTTGGTTTACTTGTCACCGCGCGGACAAACTTTCACCCAAAGTAGAGCTCAGGAGCTCGCATCGGGCCCCGGAATAACTTTGTTATGTGGGCGATTTGAAGGTTTGGACCAACGCATTCTAGATTCCCACGAGATCGAAGAAATAAGTATGGGTGATTTTATCTTATCAGGCGGCGAACCAGCGGCAATTACGCTGTTAGACGCATGTATCCGTTTGTTGCCGGGTGTCATGGGGAAAGCAGAAAGTTTAGAGCAGGAAAGCTTCGAAACTGGTTTGCTAGAATACCCTCACTACACCCGCCCACAAGTTTGGAACGGGCATGCGGTCCCGGGAGTTTTAATTTCTGGGCACCATGAAAACATTCGAGCTTGGCGACAGGCTCAATCGGAAGAAATCACCAAACAGCGTCGGCCGGACCTTTGGTCCCAATACGCTGAAATGCATTTATAAAACATTTAATTGAATATCTAAAACGAAGGATGAGACTATGAATATCATCGAAGAGATCAACCAAGAACAAATTCAAAAGTTGACCGCTGACAGTCCTACACCAATTTTTGCTCCTGGCGATACGCTAAAAGTAAACGTTCGTGTTGTTGAAGGTACGCGCGAGCGGGTTCAGGCATTTGAAGGCGTATGTATTGCGCGTAAAAATTCCGGTATCAACTCAGCGTTTACGGTTCGTAAACTGAGCTATGGCGAAGGCGTCGAGCGCGTATTCCCTTTATACTCACCAAGCCTCGAGAGCATTGAAGTTATTCGCCGTGGCGATGTTCGCCGCGCTAAGCTTTATTACTTGCGTGGATTAACTGGTAAAGCAGCGCGCATTGCTGAAAAGACAACCGGTTATGCAGCTAAAGTTTCTTCTGATGAGAAGCGCGTAGCTGCAGAAGCAAAAAAAGCAGCTGGTCAGGCTAAAAAAGATAAGAAAGCCAGCAAAAAAGCAGATAAAAAATAATCAGCTCATTATATAAAATGTCGATGCACTCTTATAGGTGAGATGATGTTACACATTCGGGTTGGCTCATGCGGGCTGACCCGGGTCTTATCAATGAACGCGTGATACGGAGGCACTATGTCTGGTCCTAAAACTCTCTTTGACAAAATTTGGCAAAACCATTTGGTGGAAGTTCAAGATGATGGCACGTGCCTTCTCTATATTGATCGCCACCTTGTCCATGAAGTAACAAGTCCTCAGGCTTTTGAAGGACTTGCAAATGCGGGGCGCAAAGTGCGTCGCCCAGATTTGACTTTAGCTGTTCCCGATCACAACGTACCAACAACCGACCGTATGGCGCGCATCGAAAGCGAAGAAGGCCGTATCCAAGTTGAGACTTTACAAAAAAACTGTAAAGACTTCGGCGTTCCTTTGTTTAATTTGCAAGACATCCGCCAAGGCATTGTCCACATCATTGGGCCAGAGCAAGGCTTCACGCTTCCGGGCACAACAACAGTATGCGGCGATAGCCACACGGCAACCCACGGCGCTTTTGGGTCGTTAGCATTTGGTATCGGAACATCCGAAGTTGAACACGTGCTGGCAACCCAAACTCTGTTGCAAAGCCCCTTGAAGAACATGCGGATTACCGTTGAAGGTGCATTGCCAAACGGTTGTACGGCTAAAGATTTGGTTTTGGCGATCATCGGTAAAATCGGCACTGCTGGTGGAACCGGTTATGTCATTGAATACGCTGGTAAAGCGATCCGAGATTTGACCATGGAAGGCAGGATGACGGTTTGTAACATGACCATTGAAGCCGGTGCTCGAGCTGGCTTGGTGGCTCCGGACGAGACCACGTTCAATTACTTAATGGGTCGTCCAATGTCGCCAAAAGCAGGCGCTTGGGAACAAGCCGTTGAGTTTTGGAAAACCCTGCCATCTGATGGAGGTGCTTTCTACGACAAGGAAGTAACCTTGGACGTCAGCGAAATTGTTCCTCAAGTGACTTGGGGTACAAGCCCTGAAGATGTTGCCCCGATTACTGGAACCGTTCCAATGCCCGCCAGCTTTAAAGTGGACGGTAAACCAGAAGCCGTACAAGCCTCATTAGATTACATGGGGCTAACGGCTGGAATGGCAATTACGGATATCCCGATTGATGTGGTCTTTATTGGGTCATGTACGAACGGTCGGATTGAAGACATGCGCGCCGCAGCGGAAGTTGCGAAAGGCCGCAAAGTAGCAGAAGGTGTTCGGGCTCTTGTGGTTCCGGGTTCTGGTTTAGTTAAAGAGCAAGCTGAACAAGAAGGTTTGGATCAAATTTTATTAGAAGCTGGCTTTGAGTGGCGCGACCCCGGTTGCTCCATGTGCTTAGCCATGAACGACGACCGCGTCGAGCCGGGTCAGCGGTGTGCATCTACATCGAACCGCAACTTCAAAGGCCGCCAAGGCTTTGGTGGGCGCACGCACTTAGTTAGCCCCGGAATGGCCGTAGCCGCAGCTGTAACCGGACACTTAACTGACGTACGCGATCTGTAAGACTGGGAGAAATGTAATGCAAAAATTTGATAAATTAACGGGTGTTGCCGCACCAATGAACATGATCAACGTTGATACAGATATGATCATTCCAAAGAACTTCTTAAAAACAATCAAGCGCTCTGGCCTTGGCAAAAACTTGTTTGATGAGATGCGTTTTGATCGAGAAGGCAATGAGAAACCAGATTTTGTTCTGAACAAACCCGCCTACCGCGAAGCAAAAATCATTGTTGCTGGCGATAATTTTGGTTGTGGGTCATCGCGCGAGCATGCCCCTTGGGCATTATTGGATTTCGGTATTCGTTGCGTGATTTCAACATCTTTCGCCGATATCTTTTACAACAACTGCTTTAAAAATGGCATTTTGCCAATCAAAGTCACCAAAGAGCAATTGGACGATTTGATGGATGATGCGGAACGCGGTGCAAACGCGACGCTGTCTATTGATTTGGAAAGCCAGACGATCCAAGGTCCTGATGGTGGTAAAGTTAAATTTGAAGTCGATGAGTTCAGAAAATATCTGTTGTTGAACGGCTTGGATGATATTGGCCTAACGCTTCAAAAAGTCGATAAGGTCGATAGCTTTGAAGAACGGCAAAACGCCAGCCAGCCTTGGTTAACCGTTGTTGCCAAAGTTTAATTAATAACAGAACACTCAAGATAAAAAAGAAAAGAGACTGCTATGAGTTCGAACAAAAAAATGCTTTTTTTGCCGGGTGACGGTATCGGCCCTGAAGTTATGAGCCAAGTGCGCCACGTCATAGAATGGATGGACAAACGCCGCCATGTGTCCTTCGACGTTCAAGAAGACCTAGTTGGTGGTGCGGCTTATGATAAGCATGGAACGTCATTAGCTGATGCAACATTAGACATCGCTCAAAACGTCGACGCCGTTTTATTGGGTGCTGTTGGTGGCCCTAAGTGGGATAACGTTGCCCGCGATGCCCGCCCAGAAGCAGGCCTATTGAAGCTTCGCAAAGAAATGGATTTGTTTGCAAACTTACGCCCGGCAACAGTCATCCCTGCCCTTGCAGAAGCCTCAAGCCTTAAAACGGAGTTGGTTTCTGGTTTGGACATGATGATTGTTCGTGAATTAACCGCGGGTCTCTATTTTGGTCAACCGCGCGGCGTATCTATAAACGCCGATGGTATCCGTGAAGTTGTCGACACTCAACGCTATACAGAAGCAGAGATCGAGCGCGTTGTTCGCGTCGCTTTTGATCTGGCTGGCCAACGAAATGGCAAGTTAACATCTGTCGAAAAAGCCAACGTTATGGAATCCGGTGTTCTTTGGCGCGAAATCGCGACAACAGTTGGTAAAGACTACCCCGGTATTGAGCTTGAGCATATGTATGCCGATAACTGCGCCATGCAATTAGTCCGCGAGCCTAAGCAATTTGACGTCATTGTAACCGACAACTTGTTCGGTGATATTCTGTCCGATTGTGCCGCGATGTTAACCGGCTCATTGGGTATGCTTCCTTCTGCGTCTTTGGGTGCGCCCGATAGCGATGGACGCCGCAAAGCCATGTACGAACCCGTACATGGATCAGCTCCTGATATTGCAGGTGAAGACAAAGCCAATCCGTTAGCTACGATTTTGTCATATGCTATGACGCTGCGCTATAGCTTTGATATGGCTGAAGACGCAGACTATATCGAGCAAGCCGTTAAGAACGTTTTGGCCAACGGCCTACGTACGGGCGACATCATGCAGTCCGGCATGACTTTGGTTTCCTGCACCCAGATGGGTGATGCAGTTACCAAGGAATTAGATAAGTTAGCAGCCTAATCTAGGCCTGTATCAACTGAACACGCTCCCATTAGTTTCAGGAGTACACAATGTTTCAAACAAACAAACTTAAACAACGTGTTGAAAATGGAACGCCATCGCTTGGCATTTGGCTTAGTTTGGCCAATCCAGCACTGGCTGAAATATCAGGGCATGTCGGTTATGACTTTGCGATTATTGACAATGAGCACGGCATTGGCGAGATCAAAGATGTAGCGAACATGCTACGTGCTTTCGGTGCGTTCGAGACCACGGCAATGGTTCGGGTTCCAGGCCAAGATCCAGACTATTTGAAACGGGTTTTGGATGCAGGGGCACAAGCTTTAATGATCCCAATGATCGAAACCGCTGATCAAGCCCGTGCAGCCGTGGCAGCTTGCCGTTACCCACCATTGGGCTCGCGTGGGTGTGCGGCTGGGTTGGTTCGAGCATCTGGTTATGGCGCAACAGAAGATTACATAACACAAGCCCATGACGAACTGTTTATCGCACTTCAAATTGAATCGATAAAAGGCGTTGAAAACACAGCCGAAATCGCCGCTGTTGAAGGCGTCGACATGATCTTTATTGGTGCCAATGATCTTTCAGGCAACTGCGGTATGCTTTCACAGTATGGCTGCCCAGAAGTTGTTCGCGAAATTGAAAAGTCCATGGCAGCAACCAAAACTGTTGGCAAATATTTAGGCACAATCCCCCGCCCCGATGCTGATTATTGCCAATTGATTGAAGACGGGTTTTTGATGGTTGCCGGAAGCGCAGACACAACATTATTTCGGGATGCCGCAAAAGCTGAAATTGCCGCATACCGAGAGGGTATGACAAAACGAGGCAAGTGATCTGCATTTAGAGCGCTCTGCTTTACAACAGAAAACCCAAGGGCTTGCATCCCGTAGACTTTCCGTTTAAATCTACGCCGCACTTAAGGAATTGATGATGACTTTTAAATTAAAAATCACGTCTAATGATACAGGAACCGCTTTGCGGATTTTTGCGTTCGCCTTTGGCATACCTAAAAACACCAAAACCACGTTAAAAACCAAACCGACCACGCATTAAGCGGGTCAGACGTGTTTTTTATGAACCGGCCCGCGAAAATCCGTGGGCCTTCGTCGTTTTAGGCTTAATCCCGGATGATCAAAAGCCACAAACGAACGAGCAAGGAGTTATTATAAAATGGGTTATACAGTCGCCGTTGTTGGCGCTACAGGCAATGTAGGACGGGAAGTCCTATCAATTATGGCAGAACGCAACTTTCCAGCCGATGAAGTGATCGCGCTGGCGTCAGCACGCTCTGTTGGTCAAGAAGTCTCCTATGGGGAAGACGAAATATTAACAATACAAAACCTTGATGGATTCGATTTCACAGGTGTTGATATTGTTTTATCATCTCCCGGCGGATCCGTGTCAGCAAAATTTGCACCGATTGCGGCCAAAGCTGGAGCCATCGTTATCGACAACACATCACAGTTTCGGATGGACCCAGATGTTCCATTGATTATTCCTGAAGTAAACCCAGAAGCAATTGCTGGATACACAAAGCGCAACATCATTGCCAATCCAAATTGCTCAACCATTCAAAT
>CALJEW010000317.1 GCA_938074585.1 uncultured Rhodospirillales bacterium
AACGCTCTATTGTTCCTGCTGATTTCATCCATGGCATCGTCGCAATGGGACGAATATTCCCATTGGTTGTTGGTGCCTAGGTATTTATTAGAAAACGATATGTTCGCACGAATTGGGATGCCCGTCCCTATGGCTGATTACCCGGGGTACCCAACAGGGGCTTCATTAATTCCTTATTTGGTCTCTCGAATTGTTGGAAGCTTTCAGGAAGCAGCAGCACCGTTGTTCCATATCATGCTGCTTATTTCTATGAGTTTAGCTGCTATGGATCTTATTCGTATCGGTGCCAAGTTAGACCAGACGAAAAATCCTAGCTGGGGGCTTTGTGCACTTGGGTTTATGACGGTCACTATTTTTAGTACGGCATTTGTTCAAAAAGTGATTTTTACTGCCTACGCCGATTTGCCGGTTGCTGCTGCGGTTGCGTTTTCGGGAGTGCTTTGCTGGATGGTTCTTCAAGCTCTTTCTAAAAACAATGAAACCCAAGCTTGGACCTACGCCATTCAAGCCGGATTGGTCCTAATGATTTTATTAAACCTAAAACCAGCAACAATTGTTTTGTTTGTTGGTGTGCTTGGGGGGACATCGTTTGCGGTGTTGCGCGACCCTGATGTCCAGCTTTCTAAATTCCTTAAGCTGATGCCAGCTCTGATACTACCTGGCATTTTTATCCTTTTGCTGTGGGGTTGGTTTTCTTCAACTCATTTCCATCGCGGGGGCCATTCCGTTATGCCTTTCGATAATTGGCAGTGGCATCATATGGGGCAAACCTTGTTGACAATTGCCAGTATTATGATGAAGAAGGGGTTCTATTTTGGGATGATGCTTGTTTTGTCAGCGTTATCGATTGTTGCCTTATTCCGTATTCGTAGTCAATTTGATCGGTTTGCTCTGATCGCAGGTTGTACGTTTATTGGTTATAATTTGTTCCTTGTTTTCGTTTATTTGGCAATCTTCCATGGTTATTCTGGGGCGAATGCATTGTCATACTGGCGCTACAATATGCACTTAGCGCATTTAGGAGTTTTCTGTGCGGCGTATGGGCTTAGCATTTTATGGCATAAAAAATTGGCTGGCCGGTTCGGGAATACATCTAAGTATTTAGCGAAGCTAACTGTCGTTGTGCTGATTTTATTACCCGTCGCGTTCGCACCTAAGTTGCGGTTTGATATTCGCGCACCAAAACAATTTGTGAAACAGGTTGGTACTGAAATGGCATCCATTTTACCAAAAGGCGCCCGTGTCATGATTCTCGACCCGCTTGCTAATGGGTTCTATGCAAAACTGATGCGCTATCAACTCTATGGGGTTGCGACTTTATCACGCGATATCAGCTTGTTTCATCCAAAGAAATTGGATTACGTTCGAAAGTATATAGAAGAGTCGAACAGTACGCATATCTGGGTGCATACGCAAAGCAAAGACGTGGTTGAGGTTTTAGGTGTCCCATTAAAAGAACGTAATGCACATTTATTAGAAAAGCAGGGGGCGGGTTGGCGCTTGATTAAATCTTGGCCGTACCCTGGTTATAATAACCCCAATGATATTCCAGATTAATTGTTTGGATTTATGAAAGAGAACTCTGACTTGTGGCCAACGCAACCCCTAATACACGAAAGCAATCTGTTGTAAAAAAGTGCTTCGCTACAACCGGTGGCGTTCTTCCAAAGTTCAATTTTGCTTTGGGTCAGCTTGGTCTTGAATTACGATCCCCTGAATTAGAAAACACCTATGCCAATGGTGTGATCTTTGCATCTTCAGGATTACCTGCATCTGAATTTAATCGTCACATCCCGTTCAGTCGACTGGTCGCCATTCGATTGTTCAAGGCCTTGTTGATCGCAAGTTTTTTTTTGCCGGGCAGGTTTAGCCAAAACACTTTGAAATTCACAAACCAAAAAGATGCTGGTACGCTTGGTGTTATCAGAGGGTATACGGAAAATTTGGATGATGTGATGAAATCCACCAGCCGGTCTCTGGCCGTTCATTTCAGAAAGTTGGGTGGGTACGTATTGCCCGGCGGGGTGCGAGTAAGCGAGCCGGGGCCTGATATTAATTATGCGGGAACTTTACCCATATGCGTTGATGCAAAAGATCATAGTGATAATCCGTATACCAATTCATTCGGGTGTTTAATGGGCAGTGATGGGCTTTATGTGGTCGATGGTGCAGTTTTAAAACAAGTTGCGGCAAAAACCCCCATTTTCAGTATCATGGCTAACAAGGATCGGATTGGCCACCACATTGTAGCAAAGTTTAAAGCCAAATGATCGTGTCTAGATTTACGGCTTTGCCCGTGGTTGTTATTGTTAGTCTTGTGGTCCAAGCCTTAGCCAGCATGAGTGCTATTCTACCCTCCGCAATTGCGCCTGAATTGACCGCAGCCCATGGGGTTCCGGGATCCTTAATTGGTATTCAGGTCAGCTGTATCTATTTTGGCGCCATGTCTACGTCTTTAATGGGTGGGGTTTTCGTTCAACGGTTTGGGGCTTTACGCTGCTTGCAATTGTCTCTTTTACTGGTGGCTATTGGGGGAGCCATGAGCGCTATTCCCATGCTTTTAGCCGTTGGGACGGGTGCCTTTATCGTGGGGCTCGGCTACGGCTTAACCAACCCCCCGTCGTCTCATATGTTGATGAAAGTAACTACGCCAAAAAATCGAAACCTTGTGTTTTCGATCAAACAAACCGGTGTCCCCTTGGGGGGCGTGGCTGCGGGATTGTTAGGCCCATGGGTGGCTCTGCAATTTGGGTGGCAAATGGCATTGATATCTGGTGCGTTGGTTGCGCTTGTTTTGATGATTGTTATTTCAGTCTTTCGCTCTCATTGGGATGCGGACCGCGATCCGAGTGCTACGTTACGAAGCAATCCTTTAAAAGATGCGGGCATTGTATGGAAATATAAAAGCCTGCGCTGGGTTTCCTTGTCGGCTTTTTCATTCTCAGCCATGCAAGTCGGATTATCGACGTTTACGGTAACCATGCTGGTAATTGATTTAAATTTTTCCTTGATTGAAGCCGGGGCGGTTCTGGCTGTTATGCAGGCGGCTGGTGTTATAGGGCGGATTTTATGGGGATGGGTGGCTGACCGCAGTGGAAGCCCAAGTGGCGTTCTGGCCGCAATAACGTTGATTACGATTATTAGCGCGTTGGTCATGGTGGTGATAGATAGCAATACACCAGTGGTGATGGTTTATCTGCTGTTGGCACTTATGGGGATGACGGCAATTGGTTGGAACGGAGTTTATCTTGCTGAAATCGCTCGCCTTGCTCCGTCTGGTCTCATTAGTAGCGCCACTGGGGCATCTATGGTTATCACTTATGCAGGTGTTATGGTTGGGCCTGCTACGATGGCTGCAGTGTATGGGTTGGCGGGCTCATACACGTTGACATTTGCGCTTTTCTCAGTAATTCCACTGGCAGGTTTGTTTTTTGTTTTCCAAGCTCAAAAATTTTCGAATGCGGAAGGGAGCGATTGATCTGTGTTTCGCCAACTGCGCGCGCATTTTTATGTCCTCACGCATTTTATTTCGAAACGCACAAAATTCAGGTTTTAGTCCTGTTGTGTTTTGGTCGAAGTCCAGTATGGTTAAATTCTGAGCGTTCTTTTTTAAATATATGCGCTGGTTAATCATGCCACTGGCATTAGCCCTTAGTTTTTGAAACCATTGATTTTCGTATGTATGCGTCACAATATTATCCGGATACTTTATGGGTGGTGACGTATATGTGGGATTTGTTCTGAAAATTAATGGCCTCGTGCGAGGTGATTTTTCCATTGTCATCAATATCAATAATGGCAAAACGGCTCCGGCCATTTGCTTCAAATTCAGCTAAATTGACATATCCATCTGAATTGCGGTCTAAGCGAAAAAAACGCTGGCTCCAACTTACACTTCCGGCCACTTCTTCAGTTGAAATGACGTTGTCGCGGTTCGCATCAAGGACGCTAAAGCGCTGGTTCCTAACGGTTTGTAATTCAACCAGTGAAATATCACCGTTGCCGTTCTGATCTAGGGCTTTGAACCAGTTGCTCAAAGGTTGTTCGCCAGCAATAGCAGAAACAGCTAATAATAATCCACAACCCAAACCAAGGATGATACTTTTCATTCCGCATACTCCCTTTTTTATTCTCCACCGACTATAAGCAAGTGGATGAAAAATTAGAGTAGGCGATAATTGTAAATTCTAAATTAATAGAGTTGGTTAATTTGGTGTTAAAGTAGGAATTAGATCCTATTTCCGATTTTTTATCGCAGAATTTTTGGATTTCAATGCGGTACCCACTGGGAACCAAAAATAAACACAAATAGACCTTAAAGCCCTCAGAATAAGCCGGTTCGCGCTCAAATTTAAAGCCTTTTGCAACCAAATTTTGATTGAATCCATCAACATCATCGCGGAACAAGATGATTGTTTCCCCGATAGGGCTTGTTGGTCGGTCTTTTAACGTGCAAATTCCAATAAAGCTCGTTGTGCTTAAATGATATATATGGCTGGCCCCTTTATCTAAGGCGTGTCGAGCTGTAGGACATCACGATAAAAGGCTGATTTTTTTTCCAAATCTTTGGCATATAGAAAGCTGACTTGTTGAGTGATTTGAGACCGTTTCATAGTCGATTTTTCTGATGTTTGAGCGTAAAATTTGACTTCATAAGACGAAATAGCAATGGGAACTTGTGCATGCTATTTATTTATAAAGATGAAACCAGAAAAATTTTGGCGTTCTATGAAAAACTGATTGAGGGTCAGAAATAGTGGCCTCAAGCGATCCGGCTTTGGTGGGATTTATTATAAAAATTATACCCTCTGCCAATATATCTGATGAGTGGGTTCAGTCAGATTGGGCGTCGTTGCGGGTTGTTGAAAATTTAGTCGATGTGTTGATCGCGAAAAATTTGATTATGTTTATGGATTTACCCAATGGAGCGTAGTAAAAATTGATGGAACGCCGGGGGTTGCGTAAATAGCTCTCATAAGTCAAAAACCTGCTTGTTGATTACGATAATCGCTCCGATGATATCGAGGTGGGCATTTTCTAGGGCTTGGCCCGAATTAAAATTATTTAATCTGACTATGGCCTCTGCCGCTCCGATGGTTTAGTTAAGCTCCATGTTTGATAAAATTGAATTTCGCAATGCTATGGGGCATTTTCCTTCGGGCGTCACCGTTGTTACGGTATCGGACGGTCAAGGCAGTGTTGGTGGTTTAACGGCTAATGCCTTTTCATCGTTATCTCTCGACCCACCCTTGATCCTTATTTGTGTCGATACATCTTCTCAAGCGCGCCAATATATCGAATCTGAAAAGGCCTTCACTGTACAATT
>CALJEW010000318.1 GCA_938074585.1 uncultured Rhodospirillales bacterium
AACGCCCATTTGAACCGCATAATGGGGGCTTTAAGTTCGGCCTCTTTGCCAGGGTCTATATGGAGTGTGTTTTCAATCATGCTATTAATTACCTAGGTTTTATTCCTTATACGTCGTTGCCATAGGTGAATGAAAGAATTAGTGGTATGAATCTAACATAAACGACCCATACGACTTGAAAGAAATGCATATGAATACGCCTGCTCCATCATCCGCTCTGCCCATCCCAGGTTGGATTGCATTTATGCCACCGGCCTTTGTTTTGCTTTGGAGCACTGGGTTTATTGGGTCAAAATTTGGCTTACCTTACGCCGAACCGTTTACATTTTTATCGCTTCGCTTTGCCATTGCAGCAACGGCATTAACCCTTTTGTCCTTATATGCGCGTGCGCCTTGGCCCAACACATTTGTCCAAATACGTGACGCTGTTATCGTTGGTGTTTTAATGCACGTCACGTATTTAGGAGGTGTATTTCTTGGTATATCGCTTGGAACTGGAGCTGGAATTTCAGCTGTCATTACCGGATTGCAACCGATTTTAATAACCGCCTTAGCCATTCCTTTTTTGGCGGAACGGGTCTCAAAATTACAAGCCTTTGGCCTTATTGTCGGGTTTTTAGGAATGGTCCTTGTTGTATGGACCGGGCAAGGAGCGGGGCCGTGGGCGGGTATGGTTGCATGTATATCTGCCCTATTTGGAATCACACTAGGAACTTTATATCAAAAGCGGGTTACTTCAGCCCGTGACCTTAGAACAACTTCAGCCGTTCAACAGGTTGCCGCTTTTGTATGCATGTTTCCAATTGCCTTGGTATTCGAGACGCGTGATGTAATTTGGTCAGGTGAATTTATTTTTGCCCTAACGTGGTTAGCTCTCCCCATGTCCGTTGGCACCTTTTCCCTTTTACAAATAATGATCCGCTATGGGGCCGTTGCAAAAGTAACAAGCTTATTTTACCTAGTGCCGCCCGTTGTTGTTATTGAAAGCTGGTTTTTATTTGGAGAAACATTAGACCTACAACAAGGGGCCGGGATGATTTTGGCAACCCTTGGTGTTGCCCTTGTTATTGCCCGGAAAAAATCATGACTAACAAATCACTAGATAATCAAGGCGGTGACATTTGGGGTTTTGCTTATGGCTCTTTAATGTGGCGTCCAAATTTTAAGTACGAAAAAAAAGTGTCGCGCGCATTTAAACAAATACCACCGCGCGCTTTGTATTTATTCAGTCTAATATTGGGGCACCGCTGAAAAGCCAGGACTTGTCTTTGGATTAGACACAGGCAGGTCATGCCAAGGTATGACTTTTCGAGCGTTAGGGAGAAATACCCCAGCCATAATTCATTATTTGGAAAAACGCGAAATGGTTACCAACGTCTATTGTCCAAGCTATGAACCCGTTGTATTAACTTCTGATGATCCTGATAGTCCAACGCATGCCAAAGCCTACATATTTGTTGCCAACACAACCCACGCTCAATACGCTGGCAAACTTTCAGCTGATGAAATAGTAAGACTTGTTAATCAAGGCCATGCCAAAACCGGGCCGTATTTCGAATATTTGCAAACCACACTGGATCATTTGAAAGAGCTTGGCATTCAAGACCCATCTTTAGCTCGGATCGTCACGAAGGCCTTATCAACGGAAAGCTAAACCGCTTTCCTTATCCACACTTTGAATAAGCACAAGACGTACATGTGTCGCAGCCTTCTTGACGGATTAAGGAAGGTTGAGCACATTTCGGACATTGCCGGAAAGGGGCTCCAGATCGCTTTTCTATTTGCGCATCCTGTTCACTTTCTGATCCTGAGTTTCCACAAACCACTTTTGGCATCATATTTACAACGGCAGCTTCGCTTTGTGGTTTTGTATTTAATTCACCCGGTGCCAATAAAAATCCAACGTCAATCATGTGGCGTTCAATCACTTCACCAATGGCCGCTAACAAAGACGGAACATAACGCCCCTTCATCCATTGCCCACCGCGCGGATCGAACACCGCCTTTAACTCTTCGACCACAAACGAAACATCACCACCGCGCCTAAATACAGCAGAAATCATTCGGGTTAGGGCTACAGTCCACGCGTAATGTTCCATGTTTTTGGAGTTTATAAAAATCTCGAACGGGCGAATGCGCCCAGCGTCATCCAAAATATCGTTAATTGTGATGTACATGGCATGATCACTTTCAGGCCACATCAGTTTATAGGTTTTACCTTGCAAATCGCCGGGGCGATCCAACGGACGGAACATTTGAACAACGGCACCAGAATCCCCGGCATCAACAGGCTTAAGCATTTTTGATGCTGATTCTAAGGGCAATTCAGGCTCTAATTCTATCTTTTTATCTTCTTTCTTGATTTCAAGAACAGACCCCGTTATGTCATTCGGGCGGTACGTCGTACACCCTTTACAGCCCAAATCGTAAGCCTGAATATAAATACCTTTAAACTCATCAAACGAAATGGCTTCAGGAACGTTAATGGTTTTAGAAATGGAACTGTCGATATATTTTTGCACTGCCGCTTGCATAACCAAGTGATCGTTCGGACTGAGCTGTTGCGAATCGACAAAAGCATCGGGCAAAGGAGCTGCTTCACCAAACATCCGGCGGTGCAAACGAAAAGCGTAATCAGAAACATCTTCTTCACGGCGCGTGCCATCGGACATTAAAACATGGCGCGTATATTTAAAGCTAAAGACCGGCTCAAGCCCTGATGATACATTATCAGCAAACAGCGAAATTGTACCCGTAGGCGCGATCGATGTCAGCAATGCGTTGCGAATTCCATGCTGAGCAATGGCATTTTTAACATCCAGATCCAACGCTTGAATAGTTTCACCTTGAATGTATTTTTCAGCATCGAACAAGGGAAACGACCCCTTTTCTTTGGCCAAATCAACCGATGCTAAATACGCGGTTCTCGATAAAGCCCGCATCCACATTTCGGTTAATTGCACCGCTTTTGCACCGCCATAACGCGCACCACACATAATTAAGGCATCAGCTAATCCGGTAACGCCAAGGCCTATGCGGCGTTTTGAAATTGCTTCATGGCGCTGTTCTTCTAGTGGAAAATTGGAAACATCAATAACGTTATCCATCATACGGACAGCGGTCGTAACTAATACTGAAAGCACATCCATATCCATGGATGCATCATCCGTAAACGGATCATTTATAATCCGTGAAAAGTTAATCGATCCTAACAAACATGCCCCATAAGGCGGTAAAGGTTGCTCCCCACACGGGTTTGTTGCTTGAATGGTTTCGCAATAATTCAAATTGTTTTTCTGATTAATCCGATCAACAAAAATAACTCCCGGTTCTGCATAAGCATAAGTCGCCTGCATAATCCCATTCCATATTTCGCGCGCGGGTAAGCTTTTGTAAACAACGCCATCAAATTGCAATTCCCATGCGGCGTCTTCTTTGACTGCCAACATAAAGGCGTCTGAAACCAATACCGACAGGTTAAACATCCGCAATCGACCCGGTTCACGCTTGGCTTGTATGAAATCCAAAACATCCGGATGATCACACTTTAAAACGGCCATCATCGCACCCCGGCGCGAACCGGCGCTCATGATAGTTCGGCACATGGCGTCCCAAACATCCATAAAGGATAGTGGCCCTGATGCATCGGCACCAACGCCCTTAACCGGCGCCCCTTTTGGGCGAATGGAAGAGAAATCATAACCGATGCCTCCGCCTTGTTGCATGGTCAGCGCGGCTTCTTTTAAGCTATCAAAAATACCCGCAATGTGATCGGGAATGGTTCCCATAACAAAACAATTAAATAGCGTGACAGATCGTTTTGCCCCCGCACCCGACAAAATTCGCCCCGCTGGTAGGAATCTGAAATCTTCCATGGCTTCAAAAAAGCGTTGTTCCCAGAAAGCGGGGTCCTCTTCTTTTTCAGCCAAAGCTCTAGCGACTCTGCGCCAAGAATCGGGGATCGACTTATCAACCGGTTTACCTTCGGCCGTTTTTAGGCGGTATTTCATGTCCCAAATCTGCTGTGAAATGTTGGAAACTTCGGCCATCTAAACTCTCCTGAATCAAAGTACACGGCAAAAGCACCGGCAACTCAAAGCCCAATCTAAGTGGCAATTATTCATGCGTAAAGATAAATGTTCCTGTTATGTTTCCACATCTCATTCACAAAAATCAAGTTTAAAAGTATCAATGAATAGCGGGGTTAGCCAATGTTACCCCCTGTATTCACAGGCCGTGGATAACTTTTTAGCCAAATGTCTTGGCCTGTATCTTAAGAATCTAGATTATTATCTGCTTAAACGATTGCAGCTTTGGTTTCTGGAAATTTCAATACCGCTTCAGAAACCAGTTGATCCGAAGTAGCCTCAACGGTCGATTCTAGCTTTTCCATAAAATCACGGCGTTTCAAACCCTGCTGGATAGGGGGTAAAAATTCAATTGTGATTACACCCGGGCGCTTAATAAAACTTCGGCGTCCCCAAAACAGACCGGAATTGACGGCAACCGGAATAACTGGAACATCCGTAGCCCCATACATTGCTGCGATTCCCGGATGATACGGTAATCTACTGCCCGGAGCGCTGCGTGTCCCTTCAGGAAAAATCATCACTGAATAGTTATGCTTCAGCCGGTCTTTCGTATCGCTTATCAATTGCTTAAGCGAGCTAGCACCGCCGCTTCGATCAACCGAAATTGCTCCATATTTTTTAGCGACGAGCCCCCAAAGTGGGATTCGGTGAAGTTCTTTTTTCAACACATAACTTGGATTTTTAAAGATCAGAAAATAAATGAACGTATCCCAAGCCGATTGATGTTTGGCCGCATAAATTGCAGCACCATCAACAATAAATTCACGCCCCTTGACTTCAAACTGCAGCCCAACGGTCCATTTTAAGGCGAACACCAGAGTTCTGGCCCAACACCCCACGACCCAATGAATGGCGGGCCTTGGGAACGGCGCACACATTGCCATCATAACTAAGGAGTAAGCCGTAAACGACATAAAAAAAGCTGTGAATAAAATGGACCTCATAGCTAACATTTAACCCTTACCCCAACTTCGTTTAATCAATGGGTCCAAAATACCCAATTTTTCTATTATGGGTTCAATTTTTTGCCGAACCCAAGCCAAAAGAAGTTTATTGTATTCGCTAATAACAATAGATGCCGTTCCCGGATATGCCCACCATCTGGCTTGTTTTACATGCTTTGGGAAAATTGGGTGCGGGATTATGAACGCATCCGGCAAAACGTTTCCAAATTCCAATAAACTGCGCGGCATGTGATAAGCTGCGGTAACTAAACGCAGGGATTTGATTTTATTTTTAATGACCCACGCCGCCGTTTCCAATGCATTTTCACGGGTATCTTCAGCGTTGCCGATGGCAATACGTCCTCCAAGCGCATAAGGGCGTTGTTTCGAGAGTTTGAGCAAATGTCGAACTTCGTTCCCCTTATAAACGCCAGAAACGAAAAGAAACGTCTTTGGGTCTTTCACCAACAAATCCAAACCCTCATCAAGGCGCCCACTTCCACCCGTCAAAACAACAATAGCTTCAGTTTCAATTCCATTATTTTCAGTGGCGACAGGGATCTCGGCATCGAACTTAACTAAGCCAATGATCCAAAACCCAATTGTAAAAAACAAAACAACGATTAAATTCCCTAATATAGAAACACGTTGAATGTCACTTCGCCTCGCCATATTAGTCCCTTACAACATACGTCTGAGCGACCGGAGAACGGTCATTTTTGCAGTCACCGTAGCAATAGCAGCAACACCAATGGGTAAAAAGCCAACAATCATCCAATGATGAGCGCCCAATTCTAAACTAGGCACAAAAAACCCATCCATACGGCCAATCAAATAACCAATTCCCATAAGTGTTGGTAATCCCAACGCTAACCCAAGCAATCCACCTGTTAAGCCCAAGGCCATTGCACGGCTTGCAAATTGGCGGGCAATATACGCATCTTGCGCGCCAATTAAATGCAAAACCTCGATTGCTTCACGATGAATCGCAAGGCCCGTTCGCGTTGTAAAAACCACCGTCCCTACTGTTGCAAAACCAATAAAAAACAACACCGCTGTTGCTAACGTTTGAACGGTTCGGATAAGGCTAACCAATCGGTCTAACCAGATACGATGATCATCGACCCTGCTTCCCGGTGCGACTTTGTTTATTTGGTTCGTCAGCTTTATTACATTCAGCTGGGCACCCGAATGAAGTTCAACGTCAACAAGGCGTGGTAAGGGTAAATCCTTGGATTTTGCCACTCCCCCTAACCAAGGTTCTAGCAATTTAAGAACGCGCTCATCTGAAATCACTTCGTATCTGTCAATGGCTTTTGCTGACGCTAAAACCTTTAGAATGGCTTGAAGTCTTGGGTCATCTTCTGAAGGATCTTCGGCCGGAGAAATTTGAACGGTTAAGGTCCCAGTCACCCCCTGATCCCAACGCTCAGCAACCGTATTTAGCATCAACATACCGACCATAGCTAGGTTAGCCAAAAAAACCATAAATGCAATAAGCCATGGTAGAAAACGACTGTGAGCATCGTGATCTAAGGGTAAATCTGAACGTCGGGAAATAAATTTGAGCATAAAATTTAAAGATAATCCTTGAGGCTAGAAGGATCGCCAAATATTTCACTATCACCCGGGTACTTGCCAAATGAGTCTGCGGCGGCGGCGGATTCAGCAGCAGCAAGCGCTTTTTGTCTGCTCCCTGGAACCAAGTTTTCCAATTTTGGAGCAATTTTAGCCCGTGCACTTTCCATGATTAATCGACCATCATCTAAAAGAAGCCGCCCATGTCCTAAGCGCTCGACAACTTGCATATTATGAGTAGCAATAACAACGGTTGTTCCCAAACGGTTCAATTCTTCAAACAAATGCATAAGCCTAAAGCCCATCACATCATCAACATTACCCGTCGGCTCGTCCGCCAATAGCAACTGTGGGCGGGCAATAATAGCGCGCGCTATTGATACCCGCTGTTGCTGACCACCAGAAAGCGTTGGTGGGCGAGCTTGCATGTGTTGCTCAAGTCCAACCCAAGCCAGCAATTCAGAAACGTGTTTTTTAACAACACTTTCTCTTACCCCTGCGACCCGAAGCGGTAAGGCAACATTGTCATAAGCGGATAAATGATTAAGGAGTTTAAATTCTTGGAAGACCACACCAACTCGGCGCCGCAAGGCAGGTAAATCAGGGCGTGGCGTTATTGCAATTTCATGGTCAAAAAGTGATATCAGTCCGCGTGATGGTTTTAACGCTAAATAAATCAATTTAAGCAAAGAAGATTTACCTGCGCCGCTTTCACCGATCAAAAAATGAAAAGATCCCTTCTGCAGTGCAAAATTGACATCTTTCAGCACTTCTGGACCAAGGCCATATCTCAATCCAACATTTTCGAAGCGGACAATGGCTTCATCGGGTGCTCGATCTGTAGCAACTATCACTTGATCTTCGCTCCTGTTCGACTTTTAATTATTAAGACTAAAGAATGCCATGCCCCACCCTCTGCGTCCAGACCGGCAAAAAATCCTCTCAACTGTGTGTTTTATGTTCATAATTTATTAATTTCATGGCATCTATAAAGTCTAAGATTAATACAGTCGATAGCTTGCGCTCTGATCTGTTAAACCTTATAAATGTTGAAACATTAACATGGCCGACCGTGCATGATCATTACTTGCCCTAATTGTTTGACGCGTTATGACGTCGACCCAGTCGTCATTGGCGATGGAAAACCTACGCGATGTTCTAATTGCGCTCATAGCTGGTTTCAGCAGCCTGTAGCAACTGCACATCCTGCGGCATATGTTCATCAACAACAACGGATTTATGCTCAACCCCAGCACCAGAAACTAGGATACCCCCCACCGTCTGGATATCCACCGCATCCAGGGTATCCGGGATCGCCGTATCCGTCCGATCAACAGCAATACTACACCCCACCCGCGCCTTTAGCTCAACCAGCGTCAATTCCTGATCCTGAACCGGCTCCTATTCCAGCACATGAGCCTGAGCCCGTTCCAGAGCCTGAGCCTGAGCCCGTTCCAGAGCCTGAGCCTGAGCCCGTTCCAGAGCCTGAACCTGAACCTGAGCCTGAGCCCGTTCCAGAGCCTGAACCTGAGC
>CALJEW010000319.1 GCA_938074585.1 uncultured Rhodospirillales bacterium
GGCATGCATTTTTGGCGTACTGATTAAAAAATATTATTCAAAAGGCCAACGAAAAAGGGTGGGAAGAAGATTTAGCATGGTTTGAAAGTAAATTTTAAGACTTAAGGGTTGAATTTAATCTTAACAATATTTTCTAAATGTGAGGGGCGAGTGAATCAGGCGTTAAGTGTAATCGCTATGCTGAGCGGGTGCTCAAAATGCGGGTTGCTGCACAAGCAGCTCCATAGCCGTTGTTGATGTTAACCGCGACCAAGCCTTGGGCGCAGGATGCCAAGGCGGAATGTAATGCGGTTTCACCATTACGCGCCATGCCATAACCAACCGATGAGGGGACGGCGATTATCAAGCTAGGAATCAATCCACCTAAAACAGAAAACAATGCGCCTTCCATACCTGCAACGGCGATGACGACCGAGAATTGTGCTAATTCATCACGAACGTTTAGCAATCGCCATAGTCCGGCAACACCAACATCAACGAAGGATTTAGACGGGGTGCCATGAAACGCCAATGTGCGCCGTGCTTCTGCAACAATCGGCATGTCGGATGTACCGGCGCTGACGATAGCGACATTTGGTGTACCCGTGGGCGCATCCCATGGCCCAGCTATGCCAGTTTGGGAAATCGCGTCGTAATCAAACGGCGTGGCTGTAACACTTGCAGCTTTCTCTTCATTGAGGTGCGTTAATAAAATACTTTTTTTGGCGGCTAAGGCTTGATCAACAGCTCGGTTGATTTGAGCATGCGTTTTGCTGGCGCACAAAACGGCTTCGGGCATGCCGATGCGAGCATCGCGTTGTAAGTCTAAAATAACATCGTTATTTGAGGTATCTGACATTTGAGTTCCATCAGCTGCTGGCATGAACAAAGGCGCTGCCTTTTTTGTATGCGGCGAATTTAATAGGCAGGGATTGATCGATTCCTGCAAATGCGATGATTCGATCGCGGTATTTATCGGCTCCATCCAATTTATCGAAACTTTCAGGGTCCAATTGAATTTCAACTTGTTTCGCCAAAATTCGACAGCGCACAGTTTCAGGTGATAATAAGTCGCTGATATAACCTTCAACTTTATTAACAAATAATAAGCGCTCGGGGGTAACGGTAACGCCGGTTTCTAAGCGGCTTGATAAACACGGTGCGGCGGGTAGTTCAGATAAGTCGCTCAAATTCAAATGCCGAGCAATGTCGCGAATTGCGTCCTTATCGATATCGGCCATAACGAACGGGTGGGTGACTTGGTGATCTTTAGCAGCTTCAAGGCCTGGGCGATAATCGGATAAATCGCCGGTGTTTGTGCCCGATACGATGGGTAATTTGGTGACGCTTGCAATGCAATCATATAAATTAAATTTGCAATAAAAGCATCGATTTACTGGGTTTGCCAAATAACGTTCGTCTTTAAATTCTTCGGCATCAACGATCTTTAAATTCCAAACCTCAGCCTCAGCATGGGCTTTCACCCGCTCCGTCGCTTGCGGAGGAACGGCGGGGGATACGGCGTGCACGATCAGCGCATGTTTACCAAATAAACGGTGCGCAACCACGGCCAATGTCATGCTATCAACACCGCCACTGGCAGCCACAGCCACAGGGCCCAGCGATGATAAGGCTTCGGTTAAGCGAACAAGAGCGTTAAGAGCGGTCATCTGTTTCCTTATTTAAAGCATCTGTTTGTGCCCGGTGGCGTAGTTGTCCCCGTTCATACTGTCCGACACCTGCTTTTGCAATATCATCGGCTTCCGCTTTGGCGCTTATGCTGCCGTCTGGGCGCTTTGCTAGTTTAACACCAATGCCTTGTTTTGTTGTCACGAGAGACCGATCCAAAACCAACCGGCTTTCAGTGCGCCAGCGTAACCCTAGCGTTGTTGTCTCTATAAAACACGCCTCAGCAACGGCATCTTTGGCAGGGAATTTAGTAATTACTTGCACCACGTGTCCCATCCGGCCTTTTTTCGCCACGGCTGGGATTTGCAATACTTCTAGTATATCAGGGTGGGCGCGCAGGTTTTCAAGGCCAGTGGCTAAATCTTCCGGTGTTTGATCATCAATGAGGAATTCTAAAACACTTACCTGTTGGTCGGATGAAGGGGCGTTTGATGTTAGCTCATAGATGCGTACTCTAAGCATATTCGCCATACCTTTAAGAGTGCGCGTGCCGAACCCTTGACCTGTACCGATGGAGCGATTGCGCCCGGCGGGAAGGTTGTCGCTTGAGACCAAATGTTTTAAAATAGCAGCACCGGTTGGCGTTATACGTTCGCCAATAACACCATCATCTACAAAATTGAAACCTTCTAACAATAATTGCGTTGCCGGGGCCGGAACTGGCATGCGGCCATGGGCGGCCCTTATAAAGCCGCCACCAATAGGCAATGGGCTGGCAGACCACGTGCACGGAGACATCGCCTCAATCAAAAACGCAGCGCCGACCATATCGGCCAAGCTGTCTAAATCGCCAACTTCATGCAAGGCGACGGTTTCGACATCAACACCATGAACTTGGGCCTCTGTTTCGGCGATCAGCTTGATCAGTTGAAGGGCACGAGCCAAAAAGGGGTCTTCTAAGTCTGAGTTTTCAAGCTGCTTTCGGATATCAGAATAATGTTGGTGACTGTGGGCATGGTCGTGGGAATGCGAGTACCCCGTATTCTCAATCTGCATGCGATGCCCGGTCATGCCGGTATCTGTCGCCGCAGTGGCTTTAACGACCCAAGCATCGGGCAATCCAGCAGCGCGCATGGCGGCAATACAAGGCTCGGCTAAATCTGGGCGGGCATCCAGTATCGCTGCAATAAACATATCACCCGCAATACCACCCAACACGTCTAAATGAATATGGTGTGGGGTTTGAGTTTCATTAAAAGTCATCACAAATGCCGTCAGTTAAAAATAAAAACCAGACTTTATCTTTTGTCACCATAAATGACCATAGGAGAAATTTTAAGCGGTGGAAGCGGTTATGCTTTCTAATTTTTTTTGAGAGTGTCGCCGTAGAAGGGTTTTATGGTGTAATTGAATGCACTGGCGTCTTCAGCAGCGATGATGTTTAGGGTTTTGCTTTCTGTGGTGACAATGATGAACTACAAATATTTCAATGCCTCTGAAGCCTGAACTTTACGCAGAAGCTCTATGCCGGTTTTTTGTTGCATATCCCAATAGGCAATGATGAAATCAAATAACGACTGGTTGAGCTTCTCAAAAGCTTCAACTCCATTTTTTAAGCATTCAACATCTGTAAACCCGAACCGTCTTAAAAAATTAATGAGTATGCAAGTCATTGTTTGATAATAATCTAAGACAAAGACTTTTAATCTTGTATTCATAATGAGCTAACGAGTTTCCCAACGCGTTATTGATAATGAGTTCGCAGAGTGTCGGTTAAAATATTCGCAATTAGTGTTTCCATCTATTTCTGTTTGTTTCCAAAACAGTTATTTTATGGGTTTTCATTTAAAAGCCCGATGTTTTCGGTTATGAGATAAGCTTAACCCCTAAAAATATTGGCTCAGGATATGTCAGACCACATTTTACTTAGCGAGCAATTTGAAAATTTGTTGATAGCCGGCGTTCCGTTTTTGGATGTTCGGGCTGAAGTTGAGTTTGCTAAGGGGCGCTTTCCTACGTCGACCAATATCCCCATTTTACGCGATGACGAGCGCCAATTGGTTGGCACGTGCTACAAGGAGGAAGGCCGTGAAGCGGCCGTTAAATTGGGCCACTTTCTAGTCATGGGGGCAACCAAAGATCGGCGCATTCAGGCGTGGTGCGATTTTGCTAAGGCCAACCCCAACACCCATATTTATTGCTGGCGCGGCGGAATGCGATCTAATTATGCGAAGGAATGGATTGCCGAATCTGGGGTAGATATTCCACTGATTGACGGCGGTTTTAAAGCTCTACGCGGCGTGATTATTGATGAAGTGAAAGATGCTGCGGACCGGGTGCCGATTGTGCGCATTGGTGGAAAAACCGGTACAGCAAAAACGGTGTTGGTCAACGCGGTCGAATTCAGCACCGATTTGGAAGGCCATGCCAACCACCGGGGCTCAAGTTTTGGGCGACGGGTATCCAGCGTTCCGACGCAAATTGACTTTGAAAATGCTTTAGGTATTGATTTACTTCGGAAACGCCGCCAATTTGCGAATCGTACATTGGTTGTTGAAGATGAAGGGCGGCGGATAGGATCAAACACGATCCCGCAAGATTTTTATGATAAAATGCACGGTGCCGATGTTGCTATGGTTGAAATGCCTTTGGAATTCAGGGTTCAACGCATTGCCCAAGAATACGTGATTGAGATGACCCAAGAGTTTTTGGATGCCCACCCAACGGACGGCTGGGAATTGTTTGTTGATTATTTGACCCAAAGCTTGGTGCGTGTGCAAAAGCGCTTGGGGCTGGAAAACTATAAACGCATTGCTGCCTTAATGGATGAGGCACTACGTCAACAAAATGAGCACGGCGACACTAACGCACATGAAGCATGGATTTTTGCTATGCTGACGGATTATTATGATCCTATGTACGCATATCAGATTGAGAAGCAGCCCAATAAAATTGTATTTAAAGGAAACTACGGCGACGTGCTTGAGTGGGCCATAGATAGAAGCCGGTCAAGTGAATAAGCCCTTAACCGGTTTAAATAAGTTTTTAATTTCTATCTTTTGCAGCTTTGATTTTGTCCAAGAACGTTTTAATCTGATTACTAAGATCGACAAATTGGGATGCTAGCACATTTGTGGCACCAACCACTTCACCTGACTTCGCACAGGTTTGTTCAGCGGCACCTTGAACGCCGCCAATGTTACAGGTGGTGTTTTGGGTCCCGGCAGATACTTGCTCTACAATGCATGCGGATTTTTTATCTTAATTCGCCAACCCTTGCGCCTTGTTTTAAGGTTTTGAGTTTCTGGAGTTTTGCCATTTCTTTGAAAATTGCTGCCTCAATGTTCGGGGCCGCCAGGGCTGTTGGGTGGGTCAGATTAACTTAACATCATGACTTGGGGAAATTCCATAGATTGAAGTATGCTTAGGTGAGTGGCGGGAAAAGTCGGCGATTGCATGTATGAGACTTTATTAAATGTATGGGATAAGCCGCAAAACAGCATTTAAATGACCGCGTCATCGTGCTATCAGATTTTAAGTATTTAACAGCAATTTACAGGATTTCCAAATGCAGGTTGATATTAATTACGCCAAGGGCAATTTGACCCTGGATTTAGATAATCGTTATGATGTGACTGTAATAACTAAAAACCCAATGCCGGTATTAGCTGACCCGAAAGCTGCTATTATCGAGGCAATTAATAATCCTGTTGGGGGTATCGTCTTAGATGATTTAGCTGGCCCTGGCAAAACAGCGTGTATTCTGATTTGCGATATCACCCGACCTGTGCCCAACGGATTGTTTTTGCCCATTCTAATCAAGCGGCTGATGGACCAAGGGGTTACAGCTTCTGATATTACTGTTTTGGTTGCAACTGGATTGCATCGCCCCAATGAAGGTGCTGAACTTGAGGAATTGGTTGGCAGTGAATGGGTGATGAATACGGTTAACGTTGTAAATCACTTCGCCCGCGACGATGCCACCCATACGGATTTGGGTAAAACAGAAACGCGCGGAACATCGGTTCTGATCGATAGCCGTTTTGTTGATGCGGATATAAAGATTGCTACGGGGTTGGTCGAGCCGCATTTCATGGCGGGTTATTCTGGCGGGCGGAAAGTTATTGCGCCGGGTGTTGCCCATGCCGATACAATTACGACCTTCCATAATGCCGAATTTATGGAAAACCCAAACGCCATCAATTGTAATTTGATTGGTAATCCGCTGCATGAAGAGCAACTGGAAATCGTAAAAATGGTCGGTGGTGCGTTGGCTTTGAACACTGTTATTGACGAGCACCGCCAGTTATCAATGGTCACGTTTGGTGAAATTATTGAAAGCCACGCACAAGCTGTGAACTTTGTCAAAAGCTACACCGAGGTGACTGTACCTCAATTGTTCAAAACAGTGGTCACAAGTACGGCTGGTTATCCGTTGGATAAAACGTATTATCAAACGGTTAAAGGCATGGTTGGTGCCATGGATATTTTGGAGCCCGGTGGCAATTTGATTATTGCATCGGCGTGCAATGAGGGCATGGGTTCTGATGAATTTGTGGCGTCTCAAAAACGCTTAATCTCCCTGGGTCCGGATGAGTTTTTGGCGGAAATCCAAAAGAAATCAAGGGCTGATATTGATGAATGGCAAACCGAAATGCAGCTTAAGCCCATGCGAATTGGAACGATCCATTTATATACCGATGGGTTGTCCGATGAGGAATTAGTACTAACGGGTGTGAATATTGTCACTTCTGTGGAAGATGCTATCGCCCGAAGCGTTCAGCAATCTGGAGATAATCGAATAGCTGTCATCCCCGAGGGTCCTTACGTGATTCCCAGTTATCGGGAAGAGGCGAAAGCTGGGTAGGGGGTCATTTGGTCTCGATCAGAAAGTAAAAACTGCCATCTGTTTGATCTTCGGATGATAACAGTATGCTTCTGGTTGAACGGTACATAGCATCCATGTCGCGTAACGATGCCGGGTCAGATAAAAAAACTTCCAGCATTTGACTGGCAATCAATGCCGTAATATCGTTTTTAGCTTTCATGACTGGGATTGGGCAGTTTAAGCCACGGGCATCTATGGATTGGCTAATCATAAGTGTACTAAATTTAAACACATATAAATTCCGTATTATATAAGATTCTATGCTAAAGTCTAATAAAATAAGCAAGCGGCTTCTGTAATCCGATTGCTAGGAGTGGAAAAAATATGTTGCATGCAGGGCGGCTCGAATGAGTTGTCTAGAAGTAACGTTAGGAAAATATTGTCGCATGGAAAAGACCGAAGTTGCATTATTGGTTCCGTTGTTGGGTTTATGTCTTGGTGGATTGTTAGGGGCGACGGTTCAACGCACGCAGTTTTGTACGATGGGGGCCATATCGGATATCTTTTTTATTGGAGACTGGAACCGCTTTCGGGCATGGATGTTGGCTATTGCGACAGCCATTTTAGGTACTCAAACCCTTCATATGCAGGGATTAATTAATCTAAGTGAATCGATTTATTTAACTCCTAATCTCGGTTGGGCTGGTGCTACCCTTGGCGGGCTGATGTTTGGTTTTGGCATGACGCTGGGCGGTGGATGCGGCAATAAAACGTTGGTTCGTTTGGGTGCGGGTAATTTAAAATCTTTAGTCGTTGCTATTGTGCTTGGAATTTTTGCCTACATGACTTTGCGGGGATTGATCGGATTAGCGCGGATTGAACTGGAAGCCGTAACGATAATCGAATTAAGTACATTCGAGTTGGAAACCCAAAGTATACCTGCTTTTTTGAGCTTGTTGGGGTTGGATGTTGAATTAACACGGATTGTTAGTATTTGTGTTATTTCGGGTGGACTTTTTGTCTTTTGTTTAAAAAATGCCGCGTTTCGTAAATCAAAAATTGATATGGCTGCTGGGTTCATTGTTGGTTTATTGATTGTTGCTGGTTGGTTCGTTACCGGGAATATAGGGTTTGACGATTTTGAGCCAACCCCCATCGCGTCGTTTAGCTTTGTTGCCCCCATTGGTGAA
>CALJEW010000320.1 GCA_938074585.1 uncultured Rhodospirillales bacterium
CACCAATGTCAAAAAAGCGTAATGGATATGCCTCTGCAATATTAGCAATCGAGCTTTGTTTAAATAGATTTACAGCTGGCATCGTTTTGAATAGTCCTAATTTTAATAGTAATGATAATCCATAATTTTTGCATATATGACACGAGATTACATTTCTACACCCCATAAAGAAAACCACTGCTTAGAAAAATTACCCCTAAACTTATTTTGTGCATACTCTTCTAGAACGCTTGCACGTGCGGAATTAGAAACATTCAGATATAGCTCTTTATTTTCCAATAATTCTGAGGCATGTTTGGCTATTTCTTCTGCGTCAAATCCGCATAAATATCCGTTTATGCCATGTTGCACATAGGCTTCTGGGCCTCCGCATTTGGTCGAAACAACGGGGATACCACTGGCCATCGCTTCAATACCGACAATCGCCAAGCCTTCTTGTTCAGAGGGGATTAGGAAAAGGCTAAGAGATTGATAGAAGCTCTTGAGTTCGTCACGGCTCAGGCGGCCCAAGAATTGAATGTGATCTGAAATGCCATGCATTTCGGCTAGCGTTAGCAGTTCAGGGGTTGCGGAGCCTGTCACATGTAGCGATGCATCTATTCCAAGTTTGCAAATTTGGGCGAAGGATTGAAACAACAAGTTTGGGTTTTTACGCGGATCATCCAAACGCCCTGCAAAACCAATGATCGGCTTTTCCAGCTTCGATGATCCTTGCCCATCTGGAGAGAAAAAATCCATATCTGTTGGAATAGGCAAAACATCCATCTCTGAAATAGCATTAGGTTGAGTTAGTTTTAAAGATGTTATTGAATAAGGGCTAACTCCAAGAATCCTGTTTTGTAATGAGGAAAGGACCCGTTGTTCTTGGACTTTTAGCTTTGGCGTTATAATAAAGCCATCCAGTATCTTCCTTACATACCCCATTGCATTTCGTCTGGCGCGGCGGTCGCCTTCAATGTCACATGCACACCAGACCAAATGTTGCACACCAGCTGTAATAAAGGGGTTGGCCATCAGAACGGTGCCGCCAACCGCAATATGATGATCATGAGCTGTTATCAATTCATCCCAAAGAAGTGAAGGTTCTGTATAGCTGCTTTCTAGCTCAGGAAACCGGCACCCTACAGCTACGCAATTGTGATCACCAAATTCTGTCAGCTTCAGTATTTTTGGTCGTTGAGAGCTAAATACACGGTTTAAGCTGACATTTAATTCAGGATATTTACCACGTGCAGCATAAAAGGCAATGGTCACGTCTTGTCCGGCACTGCGCAAATAATCAGCCAATATTTTGGCCTTCGCTGCGACGCCACCTGGAATATGAGGTGGCAGTGTCAGGATTAAAGTAGTCACGTCATTTGTCCCAAGCTCTTAAAGTACGAATACCACTGAAATTCTATTATACTTGGAATGCGCGCTTTGTCTTGTCTTCGGTTTTTTCCCAGGAAAATTCTTGAGAGCGGGCCTCAGCTAACTGACTAATCGAATGGCGCAAATCCTGATCCATCAGCAATTTTGAAATTGTTTTTCGTATATCATCGACTTCATTTGGATTGAAATACAACCCCGCATCGCCAAGCACTTCAGGCATTGCTGCCGCATTTGAGCTAGCAATTGGTGCACCGCAAGCCATCGCCTCAACCAATGGATTCCCAAAAGTCTCAACCGTTGACGGAAAAACAAATAGGCCGCATTCTTGATAAAGGAGTACCAACGCGTCAACGTCTAACCCACCTAAAAACGTCACATGATCCTGAAGTTTTTTATCCCTAACAATTGCTTCTAATTCCTGCACATATTCTAAATCAATCGGCCGACCCGCAATTTTTAAATGAATATCCGGGTTATTTGGTATCAATTCGGATATTGCCAACAACAAATTTTTAAAGTTCTTTTGAACATAAATATCGGATACTGCGAGCAATAGGTTAGGATTGCGAACAGCATTTTTATCAACGCAAAATTGTTTATCAACGCCATGCGGGATGACGCTCACTTTTTCTTTTGCCCAGTTCCACAAGAAGCCTGAGCCGACATGGCTGGCATAATTTGAAACCGCGATCGCACGCTTACTGACAAGCAATGAGACAAGCGTCGCAACAAATAACAAGGTCCAATAAGCCAACTTGATGGGGCGTCTTTCCACAAATCCAACGCTAACCGCATTTCGTAACATCACAATCGTATTTGGTGCGAAAATGGGGCCATAATTAGCAGGTGAAAACGTAATATCAGCCTTTATTCGACGCGCTAATCTGGGGAGTTCAAGCTGCTCACGGATAAGGACCTTCCAGAATCCCCGTTTAAAATCCAATAAATGATAGTTGATATTCTTTATGCTCTTGGGCAAAATTTCTTGTTGATCTTCGTGCGCACACAAATGCACCTCAAGCATCGGGTCTTTTGCCAGAAGTGGTAGCATATTACGTAAATAAGTAACGCCGCCACCAGTTCTGGCATGCAATGCGTTAATGAGAACCCTAACCGGTTTAGGCTCTATAACTGATGAGAAGGACGCATAAAGGGAAGCAATATGCTTCTCCCAAGTGAATTGATTTGTCGCCCGCTCTTTTGCCCGCGCAATTATGGCTTCACGTAAATCGGAATCTTGATCGAGCTCTTTCAATCGTTCGGCTAAATCTTGAGGGTTGCTCAATTCAAAATATACCGCTGAATCCCCACAAATTTCACGGTGAATAGGAATATCAGAAACAATAAGAGGAATACCGGCTCGCATCGCTTCAACCATTGGAAACCCGAAGGTTTCAGCCATGGATGGAAAAACAAAAGCATCATACATTTTCAGTGCATCGGTCAATTCTTGATGCTCAATCCGTCCAATATCTACGCAATCGGCGTAACGCTCAGACAGCAACGCTTCAAGTTCATGGCGGCTTGAAGGCCAAGGCGCAAAATCAACGGGTTCCATGGTAATTCGAGTGTTTGTCTTTAACCCCTGATCATTTAATATCCGTGTTGTTTCAGCAAGAGTTACCGGGTCTTTATGAGGATAGAAGACCGAGACATATAACAATTTAAGCTGGCCGTCTTCACGCCAACTCCGGCGGCTTTCGGTCTCCGCAAACCGGTCGCTAACGCCCAAATAATTAACAATGGAATTGCTAGCAATATCAGGTCCATAATCCAATGCCGCCTGTAAAGCGACCTCAGAGGGAAAAATCGTGGTGCTGGAATGGCGGGCTGAACTCAGCATCAAATTCCGTCGCAAAAAAGCTGAAAAGCGCTCGCTTAAGGGCAATTTGTGTAACACTTTATCGCGGTAAACCCGGTTTAAATAAATCTCACCTTGAACCAGCAGGACTTGCTCAATCGGTGGATATAAAACGCCATAGTTCGCCGAAGAAAATAGAACATCAGCGCCACTTTCTTTGACAATTTTGCGCCAAAACCATTGCTCCCAGACAAAGCGATGGATCGGCCCATAGAATCTTTTAACAGGAACCCTTCTAACCGTCACATTGGGAGAATTGAACGAAGTCATAGTAAATGTGCAGGGCACATAAATAATAGCCTCAATATTTTCACGGCCCATATATTCGATTAAATTGGATGTGTAGGTAACAATTCCGCCGGTATTCGCCGAAATTGCGTTGATAATTATGCGCATCCTTAAAAAAACCTTATCGTTATTCTCTGCCGCCTAAACGGCATATCTATTAAGGTATAAAAATATCCCACAAGCCTGAGTCATTCAATAGACAGCTGTCGATTTAGCTATTAATAAAAACCCAAATTCAACCGCCAAGTGCATAATTTAAGAGTTATATAGGCCAGATGAGGTTATCGAGGATTTCTTACAAAGGAGATCCACAAATGCTAACAACTTACCACCATCTGACCCGAGACCAACGATGCCAGATTTACGCTCTTAATAAAAGAGG
>CALJEW010000321.1 GCA_938074585.1 uncultured Rhodospirillales bacterium
AAACCAGAAATAATATTCCCATTATCAAAAAGGATATTGCAATCTGTGGACCATAGATACTCCACTTTATAATTTTTTGTGATAAGGATAGGTTGTGGAGCATATCTTTACTGAGGTGTGCGAAGATAAAGTTATTTAGAAAAGAACTAGGGGTATAAAAAATAAAGAAAACCGAAAACGTATATGGGTACACTAAACAAAACCAGATTTTTTCAAATAAATTCTTGCTATTCCAAAGGTACAGTTCTGTTTCAAATTTGAATTGTAATAATATATTTCCCCACCAATCGAAAATATCTTTAATTGTGAAACTTTGATTTTCATTCAACTAAATTACCCCCCCCCCCCGTGCTATGCATTCATATCATTCAATTCAAGTTGGTCGTTCCAAACTAGAACGCACTTGTGGCACCTTTGTGTTGCTGCTCTAAGTGCCCTATAAGCAGGATGTTTACGACACCTTTCTGTAAGAATTTGGAGTAGTCCTATTTTCTGTTGAGATTTTTCTTCAATCATTAGTTTATATTTAACACCCTTTGGATGTCTTACGGACACATTCTTGTCTAGGTTTCTCTTCATTTTCAGTTGATCAGTGGTTAAGTATTTTGTTGCCTTTACAGTACCTTCACCGCATCTTTATCCGACTGCAAGGCGGCTACACTGAACCACATATAAGCGTATATATGGTTTTGTGAGACACGGTATCCATCTTTATACATACGACCAAGGGCACTCTGGGCAATGCCTTTACGACGGCACAACTTTTCAATGCTTCGTTCACCAAGTAACCCGCCTAATACTATAAGGATTTTTTCAGCTGAATACTGCTTACGCATCGCCCGGCCGATGTCCTTGATTGCCTTGGCTGCGACCGTTTTTTGTGTCTACGATTTTTGTCTTATCTTCATTCTTCATCGGGTTATTAGGATGAACCAGAAACTCCCTCTTATCCAATACGGCTAAACTGTTCCATATGCGCTGACGTTAGGCAATGCTTAAGCAGCGGCATGCGCCTCAGTCGTGCGCTGTTTTAAATCACGCAAAGCATCGAGCTCTATGGCCGTTGGAGCCGCTGTTTCAATAACATTTTTGGCAAATGATAAGGGCCATCCGGTTGCTTCAATAACTTGTTCACGGGTGACGCCGGGATGCAAAGAAACGACCTCAAATTCACAACTGTCTGGATTTGGCAACATGACACATAAATCTGTGACCAAGCGGGTCGGGCCTTTGGTAGTAATCCCTAGCCGTCCGCGGTGGCCCGGGCCGTCGCCATGACCAATTGAAGTAAAAAAGTCTAATTGATCAACAAAGGCACGTTTGGAGTGCTTTAGGGTAATAAAAATTTCACCGCATGATGTGGCAATTTCAGGAGCCCCACCGCCGCCGGGCAAACGTGTTTTGGGGTTATGGTAATCGCCAATAACTGTGGTGTTAATATTACCAAAACGATCTAGTTGAGCGGCGCTTAAAAAACCAACCGTGATCCGCCCGCCTTGGAGCCAGTATCGGAACATTTCTGGAACCGATACGTTGGCAACGGCCGTTTCACATAATTCTCCATCGCCAATGGAAAGAGGTAAAACATTCGGTTTTGTGCCAATTGTCCCTGATTCGTAAATGAGTGTAATCTCAGGTGCATGTGTCAAACGCGCCAGATTGCAGGCTTCTGAAGGAAGGCCAATACCAACGAAACAGACATCTGTGTTTTTTAAGGCCCGCGCGGCGGTTACCGTCATGATTTCTGCTAAAGTGATGCCGGTCATTTTGCGGGTCCTTTTTTCACATGGACTTCAAAGGCTTGCGGGCCAGATTTCACTACGTTCTCATCCATCCATTCAAGGAATACGTCGCGGTCACGAGAAATTCGATCCCAATCTTTATAAAAACCATTATCACGTGAATAATAACCGTGTGCGTAAGACGGATGTGCTCCACCCGCAATCACAACAACGGCGTTGATTGTCCAACTTGGTAAAACAACCGCGTTGGGCGATATGTCGCCAAAATCATCTACGATTTCTTCAACCGTGACAACCGCGCGCTTGGCACCAAGAACCGCTTCTTTTTGGACTCCAATAATCCCTTCCAGTAATACATCGCCGTTTTTATTGGCGCGTTGGGCATGGATAATCGTAACATCTGCATTAAGTGCCGGAACAGCGGCTAATTTTTCACCAGTGAATGGGCACTCTATAGATTTAATGTTTGGGTTAACTTCAGTCAACCCAGCTCCTCGGTAGCCGCGAAAAACAGCGCAGGGTAACCCCGCCGCACCCGCTTCATAAGCATTGGCCATGGCGGCATGGGAATGTTCTTCAATTTCCAATGCGCGCGGCCATTGGTTTTCTACGGCATCGCGGAACCGCAATAACAATCCAACACCGGGGTTGCCTGCGTATGAGAAAATCATTTTTTTAACGCGGCCCATGCCAATTAACTGATCATAAATCAGATCGGGCGTCATTCTCGATAAGGTTAAGTCTTTATATCCTTGGCGGATAACTTCATGCGCTGCTGCATGGGGAATTAAATGCGTAAAGCCTTCCATGACAAGTAAGTCGCCATCATTGACGTTTTCTCGGATTGCGGTCGCAAGCTCCATAATTTTAGCCATTTGGTGGTTGCCCCAAATATGTAACAGAATGTATTTTACATAACTTTTATAGGCAAGTAGCCTGATGTAAAATAGATATTTTACATATGTATTTATGGGGCGGATTATAGATGATAAGACGGCATTTCCAACAAGCTGCTATGTTGTGGGCTATTTTTGGTGGAATTGGCCTTCTTATGATTGTTGCTGTAACAACAACAAATGTTGGAGCCTTTGCCATTGATCGTGCTGCTCGATCATTTGGCACAACGATTTCAGCTCTACCCGGATATGAAGACTTCGTTCGTTTAGCGATCAGCTGTGCGGCCTTGATGTTTTTTCCGTACTGCCAGCTCATGCGTGGCCATGTTGTTGTTGATGTTTTGTCAGCGCGGATGAGTGGTAAAACACAACATGCCTTAAATATAATTTCACTCATCCTAACAGTGCTTTTAGCACTGTTTCTGGCCTACTGGATGCTTTTTGGGATGCTGGAAACACACGCTGATGCGGCTGTATCGCGGGTTTTAGGGTGGCCTGAATGGCCGTTTTATATTCCCGGAATTACTTCTTTGGTGTTGTGGGCTTTGATTGCATTGGCGCAAATTTTTGGCTTAAAAAGCAAAACTAATGATCGAAATTGAATTGATTGGTGTTTTGGGCTTGGCCGGGTTGTTTTTCTTGTTGCTTCTTCGGGTGCCGGTTGGTCTCGCTATGGTACTGATTGGCATTGGTGGAAATTTTGCCCTGAGCTTGGCCGTCCCTTATTTAAGGTTTGAGCCTTATATTAAGCAGTTCAAAACGTTACTTTGGAACGTTGTCGCCAATTATGACCTATCCGTTGTGCCATTATTTATTTTAATGGGATTTTTAGCATCACACTCTAATTTAAGCCGGGATTTGTTCCAAGGCATCAACGCTTTGGTTGGTCGTTTCAAAGGTGGCGTTACAATGGCGGCTGTAGGGGCGTGCGCAGGGTTTGGGGCGGTTTGTGGTTCATCGTTAGCAACATCATCGACCATGGGCCGGGTCGCACTCCCTGAATTACGCCGTCTGAATTACGCGCCAAGCTTAGCAACCGGCGCTTTAGCTGCGGGGGGAACGCTGGGCATCTTGATTCCCCCATCCATCGCCCTTGTGATCTATGCGTTACTTGTTGAAGCGTCTATTATTGAAATGTTTCAAGCTGCTATTGTGCCGGGTATAATGGCAGTTGCTGGTTTCATTGTGGTGATCGCAATTATTGTTCGCGTTAATCCGGATGCGGCTCCGAAACCGGAACCGATGAAGGGGGCTTTACGTATCCGCGCGATTAAGCGGTTAATACCAGTATTGCTGATCTTTGGTGGAATAATTGCGGGCCTTGGTATGGGTGTTTTTACACCAACCCCTGCGGCAGGTGTTGGTGTGTTTGTAATTTTTTGTTACGGATTGATACTGCGGAACTGGGGCGATGGTTTAACGCTCAGTGGCATTAAAAATTCACTGCTAGATACGGCGGTTACCAGTGGAATGATTTATTTCATTTTATTTGGGGCTGAAATTATTAAAAGCTTTTTCACCCGAGCCGGATTACCCGCGGCCTTGGCTAATTGGTCTGGGGCCAGTGGAATGGATCCGTGGCTCGTTCTAATTTGCATGATGATTCTGTTAATCATTCTGGGATGTTTTATGGAATCGCTGTCGATGATTCTTGTTGTCATACCTTTTTTCTGGCCTGTGCTGATTGTTTTAAACGGGGGCGATTACGTAACGGCTGCGGATGCTGCCTTTGGGATGGATACAGAACAGTTAAAAGTTTGGTTTGGAATTTTAGCCTTGGTTGTTGTCGAACTGGGGTTAATTACTCCACCCGTCGGCCTGAATGTTTTTATCATTAGCTCTCTGGCAAAAGACGTGCCTATGAAAACGATATTTAAGGGTGTAATGCCTTTCTTTTCTGTCGAGATAGTACGCATTGGGTTTATTCTGGCTTTCCCCGCACTCACACTCTTTCTACCTAAATTCTTATCCGGATAATAGTTAAAAATTATAAGTTAGGCCCAATGCAAAACCCAAAGTTCTTTTATGTAATATGTAACGATCTCCATGATGCGGTTTACTTGTGGTGCCGATTTATCAATTTCAACCCAGTCCCCAGATTTCCCTTCCGTTTCTAATGCCTGACATAAATTAGACAATTTCTAGTCCATGTAATCTGACGTTTCGAAATTCATTTGGAGTTTGCGCCAAGTTTGCCACAGGAGGCATACCCCCTGTGGGGCGATCCGTTATTTTGTTATTCCATGAACACTGCCAAACACTCATGGAGGTTACAAAATATGACAAGATTAGGATACAGTGATTAAGGAATTGATGGAACAAATAACATCCAATAGACCGGAGGAAATGGCACCAGTGTTTATCCGATTGTTCGGTCTGACCATACGTATGGAGCGGGAATAGTTTTTTGGTGTGGGGCATTCTGAACCGGTTTCTCTGCGACTGGGTTATGCCAATGGTTACAAGAGCAAAAAGGTTGATACTCCTGAGTACTCTCTGAGCGTGATTGTACCTAGGACTAACAACCACCTTTGATGAGTGCGGTGCAACATTCTTTCCGCAATCTCTGGAACAGGGACGGCGCTCCAGTCGTTCCGTCTTTTGGGCTGTGGCTGAAATGTATATCAAAGGGGTCTCAATCCGCAATGCCAAAGCCGTTATGAAAGAGTTTGGTATTGAGGGCCTGGCCAACACTCGTGACAGCCGGGCTACAAAACTGCTGGATAATGAATTGTCCGCCTGGCGCAGCCGATCCTAGGGAGAAAGACGTTATCTGATCGTCGATCCCCGCTATGAGAAAGCGCGGAGAAATGGTTTGGTTTGCGATGTTTCCGTCCTTTCCGCCATCGGCATTGGTCCCACCAAAGCGCTCGGTCGTTGAGCTTTCGGCTTGAGAAAATTATTCGAACAGGTTAAAGACAAGCGCAGTCCGGCTGAGATTGCTTTGATGCAAACCGTAATGACGGCCATGGACCCAAATAGCTTGCTGGGTGCGGGTCGAGCATTTGAGACAAAAAAGGCAACCTAAATTTCAGCTTGTCTGGTCATCAAACTAAATAATAAGAGGGGTTAAGCCCCGAGTCTGGAGTTACAATGGAGAAACGACAACTTGGCAGCGCAGGGCCATGGGTATCTGCGATTGGAATTGGCGCACTGTCTTTTAGCGATTTTTATGGGCCATCGGATACAGAGATATCTCATGCGATTTTAACAACGGCGCTAAATTTAGGCATTGACCATCTTGATACATCTAATGTTTATGGCAGTGGTATTTCAGAAGAACGTATTGGCTTGTTTTTGGCTAAACAAGGGGCAGGGCGAAACGATTTATTTAAAATCGCCACTAAGGCTAGCATTCGCCGGGCCGAAGACGGCAGTAATGTGTTCGATAATAGCCCAGCGCACTTGACCCAAGAGCTTGATAAATCTTTAAAACGCTTGGGCGTTGACGTGATTGATTTATATTACATGCATCGCCGCGACCCGAAGTATCAGATCGAAGACGTAGTTGAAACGTTGGTTGGGTTTGTTAAGGCCGGTAAAATTAAGCAATTTGGGTTTTCTGAAATTGCGCCCACGTCATTAGCGCGAGCCGCTGCTGTTCACCCGGTTGGGGCGGTGCAATCAGAATATTCACTTTCAACTCGGTCTCCTGAATTGGGCTTGGTTCAAAAAACTGCCGAAGTGGGCGCGGCGTTAGTTGCTTTTTGTCCCGTCGGCCGTAGCCTGCTGACGGATACTCCGCATGACCGGAAAAAAGCCGAAACCATGCCGTTTCTTAACAATAATCCACGGTTTATGGAACCCAACTTGAGCCTAAATATTGCGGCAACCAATCCGTTCCGAAGCCTGGCATCGGACATGGGGGTGGCAACGGCATCATTGGCGGTTGCATGGCTTTTGCATCACGGGTCCCACATTATTCCCATACCCGGAACACGATCTACTGAGCATTTGAAGGAACTCGCTAAGGGTGTCGACCTTAAATTAAGCGCATCTGATCTGACAGCGATTAATAAAATATTGCCGCTGGGTTGGGCCCATGGCGATCGATATTCAGTTTCGCAATGGAACGGGCCTGAGCGGTTTTGCTAAGTACCCGGTGTTTTATGTGACGCAAAAGGAATATTGAAGGTAAAGCAGGCGCAGCCATCGGGGCTTCGTTCTGCCCAAGTTTTACAGCCAAAAACGAAACGACGTAGCTGCAAATGGCTAATCCCAATCCGGTCCCCATTGGCATTTTATCTGAACGGGTGTGAATTTGATGAAATTTTTCGAAAATACAATCACGGTGTTCAGGAGGAATATCTTTGCTGTTCAGATGGCTTATTCCAATGGATTAAACTTGGAATCCCCCTAACTAGCTGTGCCTGTTGGTATTTATTGCGTGTCAATTGTGTGATCGAGCCCATTGCCCCCATCGCGCAGCAGCGCCGCCGGAATCGATTTTCACTTAGCCAGCGAGGTTGTAACATTTCACCAGGACTTGGAGAGCTATAAAAATAGTAGCTGATGGGGGTGTTTTCAGAAGCCAACCTGGCTCTCTGTGAAGTGTGTATAAAATGAAGGCGCCTTTGCCCTTTATCCTGTGGTTACAAATGTTTACAATCTACCACCTATATCATCTGGAGAGACCAAAAAATGATCGACTTATATTCTTGGGGAACCCCAAACGGCCGCAAAATCACCATCATGCTTGAGGAGCTTGGCATTGAATACAACATGCATCCCATCAACATCATGAAGGATGACCAGTTCAAACCAGAGTTTTTGAAAATCAGCCCTAACAACAAAATCCCAGCCATTGTTGATAGTGACAACGGACTAACCTTGTTTGAATCGGGCGCAATCATGATGTATCTGGCTGAAAAAACTGGAAAGTTCATGCCCACCGAAACCAAAGCCCGTTGGGCAACCATCGAATGGTTGATGTTCCAAATGGGAGGTGTTGGCCCAATGATGGGTCAAGCGCATCATTTTGTTAAATATAACCCTGATAAAAGTGAATATGCATCGGCACGTTATTTGTTAGAAACGAAGCGTTTATATAAAGTTATAGACGAGCGTTTAGCCGACAACAAATGGCTGAACGGTGATAGCTACTCCATCGCCGATATGGCCGTATGGCCTTGGGCCGCGCGTCACGATTGGCAAACGGTTGATTTAAATGACTATCCAAGCGTCGCCAAATGGTACACAAACATAGCCAGCCGCCCGGCAACCCAAGCTGGTTGGAACGTGCCAGAAACAGAACAAAAAATCCCAATGCCATAAGGTTTTTTGCCATGATACGAAAAAAGCGGCGCTGGATATTTCCAGTGCCGCTTTTTTTATTTATGTGGTAGTTGTGATCAGATTGGCTCTGCATAGGCCACAATATTTAAATTTGCGGCAACGTAACGTAGCGGGGTAAGGGCTAGATATTCCGTTAAATTGAACCAATCCTTACTCTTAGAATTTTACGGGGCCTTTGACATTTGCTGTTCCGATGGAAAACCCTGACATAGCTTATTTCCTTTACTGTTAAATTTGACGAAACCTATTTTATTGTAATTTTAATGCGCGAGAAAAACTGATTATTTCAAGGCCATCCAAATTCAATCGAGAGCTGGCCGTCGAAATAGCTAAGCACGAAATTTGGAAAACGGGTGTGGTGCAAGCTCGGTTAAGGCGTTGTCTAAAGCCCTCGGAATTACCCGATCCCGTTTTTATAATGCTTTCGAAAACCGGGTAGTGCTATTTGTTGAAGCCATAGGCGTTTATTATAACCAGTCACCGGATATCGTTTTGGACCGGGCTACGCCGGATATGCCTGTAAAGAAACTTTTAATAAACCTGTTTCGTGCCGCATGTAAAGCTCGGGAATCTGATCTAAAAAGCGTGTATGTTTTATAATCAATAGTATCACTGACTTGTGCCATACGGACGATCAATTGGGCACCGTATTCACCGTATTGGAGCCGGCTTTTCTTAGAAATTTGGCCCTGTTTGAACCGCTGCTGAACTGGGTCGTTGGGCAAGGAGTAGTCGATCTAAATTCTGATCTTCACACAAAAGCGTTGGCTTTGCAAAACCTCCTGATCGGATTGAATGCCATGTGCAAAGTCATAACAAAAGAAAATTACCTGTGACTTTCTGCGGAAGCAACGCTTATCGGCTTAGAGCTTTATGACGAGCAGGCAGGCACGGCTTAACCCGAAATGCGTTTCCATTCGGCTACCAGTTCAGACGCTATTTTGTGGATTTCGTCTGCGGGGCGGTTTGGTTTGAAGAGGTTGGAGCCTAGGCCAGCGCCTGCGGCTCCGGCTTTGTAGAATTCTTCCAAATTCTCCGTCGTCACGCCACCAGTTGGGATGATTTGTGTGCCTTTGGGGAGAACCGCTGAAATGTCTCTCAAGTAAGCGGCCCCCATTCTGGCTGCTGGGAAAATTTTAATGGCGCGGGCACCGGTTTTCATGGCAAGCAATGCTTCGGTTGTTGTCATGCAGCCAATGACCGGGATTAGGTTGTTGCGAACAGCACCTTTAATCACGTTCACATCGGTATTGGGTGTAATCACTAATTTAGCGCCAATGGCGGCGAGTCGGTCTGTCTCGGACGCATCTAAAACGGTTCCAGCACCGACCAAAATATCGTCAGCGCAATGGTTGACCAATTGTTTGATGCTGTTGAACGGGTCTGGTGAGTTTAAGGTGACTTCCAATATTTTGAACCCAGCGCTGATTAGGGCATCGGCGACGGGAATGACTTCATCAGGCGTGACCCCGCGCAAGACAGCGATTAAGGGCATTTCAGCGAGGCATGAATTGAAAATATCTTTCATAAAAAGGGAAGCTCCAGATTGGGTTATGAGGCGACTTGAAGGCATTGTTTTATTGATCAGGCTGCTAAATTCGGCTACCTGAGATACAAATTAGGAAATCAGAGGGCGCAAGAATGGACATTATAGGTCTCGGCGAGGCAATGGTCGAGTTTAATCAGACGAAGTCTGGCAAAGAATATGCACCGGGCTTTGGTGGCGACACGTCTAATTGTATTGTTGCGGCTGTCCGCCAAGGGGCCAACGCTGGTTACATTTCAGCCGTTGGATCCGACTCCTTTGGTGATTTGTTGGTTGGCATGTGGAAAAAGGAAGGGGTTGATACGGCAACGGTTCAGCGCAATGCAAATGCCGCCACTGGAATTTATTTCGTTACCCATGGTGATGATGGGCATAAATTTACCTATTACCGTAAAGGTTCCGCTGCGAGTTTAATGACGCCCGCCGATATGCCGACGGACGCGATTAAGTCAGCCAAAATTTTGCATATTTCAGCAATCAGCCAAGCGATTAGCGAAAGTGCATGCGATGCCGTATTTGCTGCGATCAAAATTGCGAGCGACGGTGGTGTAATGGTTTCTTACGACACCAATTTGCGGTTATCTTTGTGGCCGTTGGACCGGGCGACGGCGATCGTTCAGCGTACAGCTGAGCTTAGCGATATCATTCTGCCAGGCCTTGATGATGCACAGGCGTTGACCGGATTGGATGATCCGAACGCCATTTGTGATCTGTATTTGGAACTGGGCATTGGTACGGTTGCGTTGACCATGGGCGAACAAGGCGCGTTGATTGCAACACCCAATAAGCGCAAACAGTTAGAGCCATATTTGATCAATTGTGTCGATGCGACGGGCGCGGGCGATGCCTTTGATGGCGCCTTTTTAGCCCGCATTGCTGCGGGTGATGATGTGTTTGATGCGGCCCTTTATGCTAACGCGGCAGCTGCCCTTTCAACAACAGGCTTTGGCGCCATTGCCTCCATCCCAAAACCTGGTGACGTGCGCGCATTGATGGCGGTGGCAGATTAAGTTAGGCCAATTCAGCAGGCGATAAGATCCGGGTTTCCAAATAATCAAAACAGACTTCCCAGCCTATACTATGGGCAGTACGAACTTCTTAAGATGGGAATAGAGCATGGGATAAGATGAGTTCCGTGTGGTTTTGTGCATTTTGAGAAAGTCCAAAATCACTTGCGAGTTGTTAGCGACTGCTGATGTCCACGTAAAACTGATTGTGCTATAGCAGTTAATTTCCGTATAAGTTCCAAAAATATGGACTTCATAGTCTAAAATATTAAGCTAAAGAATGCCATCGTTAAAACCACTTCAGTCATGACATATCCGGATGTTGTCATGCCATGCCACCTCCTTGCTTTCAGGATTAACTATGACAGGATCAGGTTGATTATTTTGGGGATTCTATTTGATGACAAAAACGGTTGTATTCGATTTGGATGGTGTGCTGATTGATCATGACCCACGATATTTATACAGAAAACTATTGCCTACAGAAAACGAAGTGACCGCCTTTTTGACGGATATTTGTCATCACGATTGGAATGAAAAGCAAGACG
>CALJEW010000322.1 GCA_938074585.1 uncultured Rhodospirillales bacterium
TTTTCTGCGTTCACATCAGCCAAAATAACGATTGCGCCTTCTTTAATGAAGCGTTCTGCACACGCAAAACCAATGCCTTGGGCAGCACCAGTTATGATCGTGACTTTATCTTTTAAATTCATAAACTCTCTTTCTTTATTAAGTATTTCGAGCAATACTATAACCAATGGACTGTAGCGCTGCATCAATTCCACCTAAAATAGCTGGATCATCAATGGTCGCTGGCATTTTATAATCCTGATTATCGGCAATTTTTTGCATCGTGCCCCGCAAGATCTTACCAGACCGTGTTTTGGGTAAGCGGTCTACCACTACAGCCAATTTAAAGACGGCAACCGGGCCAATTTTATCGCGGACCAGTTGCACAACTTCCGCCACAACATCCTCATTGGATTTTGTCGCACCTACATTCAATATCAAAAACCCAACCGGTAATTGACCTTTTAGCTGATCTTCGACGCCAATAACGGCGCATTCAGCAACGTCTGGGTGACCGGCTAGAACCTCTTCCATTCCGCCCGTTGATAAACGGTGACCCGCAACATTAATAATGTCGTCGGTACGGGCCATAATTGATAAATAACCATCTTCATCCATAAACCCAGCATCGGCCGTTTTATAATACCCCGGGTATTCAGCCAAATAAGTATCTATGAAGCGCTGGTCAGCCTTCCATAGGGTTAGTAAAAAGCCCGGCGGCAGAGGTAACTTAATGCTAATAGAACCAATATCGTCACGTGACATTTCATTACACTCATCGTCCAAAACTCGCACATCCCAACCGGGAACAGGTTTCGTCGGCGATCCGGGGCGCACTTCAAAGGCATGGAGCCCCATACAGTTCGATACAATCGGCCATCCGGATTCTGTTTGCCACCAATGATCTATGACGGGAACGCTAAGTTTATCCTCTGCCCATTGAAGGGTATCAGGGTCTGTGCGCTCGCCCGCTAAAAATAGTGTTTCGAATTTGCTCATATCATATTGTTTTATAAAGTCCCCGTTAGGGTCTTCACGTTTAATTGCGCGGAATGCCGTTGGGGCCGTGAACATGACTTTGACTTTATGTTCAGAAATCACACGCCAAAATGCACCGGCATCTGGCGTACCAACGGGCTTTCCTTCGTATAATACGGTTGTACAGCCGTGCAATAAGGGTGCGTAGACAATGTAGCTATGTCCAACAACCCACCCCACATCAGATGCAGCCCAATAGACATCACCCGGATCGACATTATAAATGTTTTTCATCGACCATTTAAGAGCCACCATATGGCCCCCATTATCGCGAACAACGCCTTTAGGCTCGCCTGTTGTACCCGATGTGTACAAAATATAAAGCGGGTCTGTGGCAGCGACTGGAGCGCATCCAGCCGGTTCAGCGGTTTTAACTGCTTCGGCCCAATTGACATCACGCCCCGCAACTAATTCAGCTTCTAATTCAGGCCGCACCAAAATCACGCAAGAACTTGGTTTATGCTTTGCAGTATCAATGGCACTGTTCAGTAACGGCATATACGGGATCGTCCGGTTGACCTCAATCCCACAGGTCGCACTGATAATAACCTTTGGCGTTGCATCATCAATCCGCACCGCCAATTCGTTTGCCGCAAATCCGCCAAAAACGACAGAATGAACAGCCCCCAATCGCGCACAAGCTAACATCGCAATAGCGGCTTCAGCAACCATCGGCATATAAATAATAACCCGGTCCCCTTTGCCAACGTCTTGGGTATATAAAACACCCGCAAATTTAGCAACCGCGTCCAAAAGCTCAGAATAGGAATAGGTTTCTTGCGACCCGGTAACCGGGCTGTCATAAATCAAACACGCTTGATCGCCCCGGCCTTGTTCCACATGCCGATCAAGAGCGTTATAACAGGTGTTGCATTCAGCTCCCGCAAACCAACGATAAAAGGGCTTATTGCTGTCATCTAAAACTTTATCCCAAGGCTTAATCCAATCGATTTCCTTGGCCGCTTCAGCCCAAAACTCTTCCGGATCATCTAACGATTTACGGTATGCTTCATCATATGCGTTGCTCATATTCACCCCCGCAGGCTTGCTTACTTGATAAATGGAAGAGTTTAAGCCATTTTAACTTTGTCTATATCATGCGGCAAAAATGCGAACTTTAAAAGAACGGTTTGAACCCGCCATCATTAACATTTAACGTGATTTGTGATTTTGTTACTTTTTATTCGTTAATGACAGGACCATCAGATGACTGCGAACGATATATTTGAAACTAATTTAGACCATAATCCAGCAAATTATGCAGCTTTATCGCCCATTTCGTTTATTGCACGAACGGCCCACACCTACCCAGACAGATGTTCCGTCATTCACGGATCAAAACGATTTACGTGGAAAGAAACGTTTGCTCGCACCCGGCGACTTGCCTGCGCGCTGCAAAAGCGCGACTTAAAACCCGGCCAAACGGTCGCGATTATGGGATCGAACACGCCTGAAATGTATGAAGCTGCATTTGGTGTTCCCATGGCGGGCTTGGTACTAAACACCATTAATGTGCGCTTAGATGCGGCGAATATTGCTTTTTGCCTAAACCACGGGGAAGCCGAAGTTTTAATTACAGATCGGGAGTTTTCGGAACCGGTTAAGCAAGCGCTGGCAAAGATTGGTCGCGATATTTTGGTCATCGACATCATGGACAGTGAGTTCAAAGGTGAAGGGGAAACCTTGGGCTCCATAAGTTACGAAAATTTTTTAAGCGAAGGAGACCCTGAATTTGAATGGGCTTTACCTGCCGATGAATGGCAAGCCATATCATTAAATTATACATCGGGCACAACGGGTGACCCCAAAGGAGTGGTTTACCATCACCGCGGTGCTTATTTAAATGCCATGTCAAACATCGTTGGTTGGAACATGGGCCATCACCCGGTGTATTTGTGGACCTTACCGATGTTTCATTGCAATGGCTGGTGCTTCCCCTGGTCGATTGCGGCAGTAGGTGGAACCAACGTTTGTTTACGCCAAGTTAATGCAGGCACAATTTTTGCTGCCATTGGCGATTATGGTGTAACGCATTTCTGTGGCGCTCCAATTGTTCTCAACTTCGTTATTAACGCGACCGCTGATGAACGGCGCAACTTTGAACACCAAGTCAACGTAATGACCGCCGCCGCCCCACCACCTGCAAGTACTTTGCAGCGCATGCAAGAACAAGGCTTTAACGTCACCCATGTTTATGGCTTAACAGAAACCTACGGCCCAGCCGTCATCTGCGCTTGGCACCCCGAATGGGATGAGTTAACGGTCGAGCAGCAAACCGTCAACAAAGGACGCCAAGGCGTTAAGTATCATGCCCTTGAAGACTTAACAGTTATGGATCCTGAAACCATGACCCCTGTCCCTGCTGATGGAGAGACCATGGGAGAAGTGATGTTCAAGGGCAATATCGTTATGAAGGGGTATTTAAAGAACGCCAAAACCACCAGAGAATCTCTTGAAGGTGGCTGGTTCCATTCTGGTGATTTAGGCGTAATTGAGTCCGATGGTTATATTAAACTGAAAGACAGATCAAAAGATGTCATCATTTCTGGTGGTGAAAACATCTCATCGATTGAAGTTGAAGACACCTTACACAAGCACCCAAGCGTGATGTTTGCTGCCGTTGTCGCCAAACCTGATAATAAATGGGGTGAAGCGCCCTGTGCGTTTGTTGAGTTATTGCCAAATTCTGGGGATATAACAGAACAAGACATAATCAATTTTTGCCGTGATAATATGGCCCACTTCAAATGCCCACGGCATGTGATCTTTGGCCCCGTCCCAAAAACATCGACCGGAAAAATCCAAAAATTTAAGCTGCGCGAACAGATAATGGAGTAATCTCAATATGCCACAACTACCAGACCACATTATTTCTGATGCGCAATGTTCAATGACCCCGTGGCAGCCGTGCATCGGTTATTTAAAATTTATGCCAATGCAAAAACCTACTTGCTAGAGCACTTTCAAAAATTTTCTGCGGGTGATCAACAGATTGGTAAACTGAATTCTTGGTATCCATAACTAAGGGTCTATGTTCCAAAAGTTGGCGTAAAAACGGGGCGTAGCGTAGCTTATATTATGGCTCGGCCTCAGATATTGGCGAATACGGCACCACCATTAAAGACCCAACATTGTTCCACAGTTATTTATTGGAACAAATAGAGTTGATTTTAAGCAACCACTACACCCTTATTTGGGTTATAATTTTGAACCAAAAATCCCCATTACCTATGTATTAGAGAACTTAACTGCTGATTTAAAACAAGAACAAGTTTCCCAATTAACCGATAAATTCAATCTGCCAAACTTATCTGACATCGATGATGAAGTTGCCAATGGAAACAATCGCCCACCGCCGGGGGATCCAAAGCCACTATAATTGTTCTGTGCTGAGAGCATAGATTATTCGCTATCTCGCCTTTGTCATTACACAGGAACATCACCAGAGTATTTTTAGCAGTTTGTCCTGTTTACCAATTGCCCATTCTACTTTGATGAATTTGTTCAATATGGCCTATCAGAAACTAAGAAAAGAAATTCGTTCCGCGCCTTAGTTGAGTCGGGGTCGGGCAATAAAGTTCACACAAACCCATGATTAACGGACGTCCTAGCATGAGGAGAAACCGCAACCAAGCTGCCCCAAATGCCGGCCTATCATATAGTCCGTAGTGAACACAAAGGGGGGGGCTAGTCAACATTGGTGTTGGGCCGTCCACTGCATCAACCATCACCGATCATGTTGCGGTGCTCAGGCTTCTTTGATGGATGATTATTGGTCATTATGCCGGATTGCGCCATACCCAACGTTTAGGCGATTATGTGCTGGCAAACGCTTACGCACGGCGACCACGTGTTAGATAATGATTTGCCCTGAGGTTCCTATTCTAGGCATTGCAGAGGCTTAGGTTGCGCTAACTAACGCGATTGTGTATTGCGCTATGATGAGATTTCAATCTTCTTTAACAAATCCCGCGCCATTGCTGTCGATATAGAATCCAACACAATAGCCGCCAATGGTTTTAGATTACACGTTGCCTATGGTACCCTATTATGTGTTTCCGACAAGCCGAGTCATGGCGAGATTAAATTGCCCGGAATGGCTATTTTTAAAAAGAGCGGATTAGTCAACATTTGAAAATCTGTCTCAATGCGTTTGATTCAATGCGTTAAGATATGACCCATGAGTTGCTCGATTCACGTAAACTAAGGAGCGTCGATGAACCTGCATTTCGTTAACCTAAAGCCTCCGGGCTTTAATTCAGCTTGAAGGAGTTAAGACTATAAAAATATTTGTCAGTGGGTGCTTATCGTCTCAAGCTCATCTTTAATTGCTAGCTTTTGTTTTTTCAAGGCTGCCAGTTCGATTTCATTCGGATAAGGAATTTTAGAGTGCGCATCCAGAGCATTTTCTATCGTTGCATGTTTAACTTTCAGAGAATCGATTCTATTCTGCAAACTCACGGTGGTATCCTCCTCATAAATGGTTAGTTTAAACACTTATTACTTAACTACATTTTTATTTGAAAATCTATAGAGATTAAGTTACATTTGTAGGCATTACAACTTACCAATCTCTACGAGCTTCTGATAGAATATGTTTTCTCTTGGAAACGTCAGGGTATTATGGACGACATCAAAACACTTACTCTAAAATTGGAAGACTTACGGACAGAACATCGGGATTTAGATGATGTTATTGAACACCTAACCGGCGATGGATCAACTGATCAGTTGCAGATGCAGCGCCTCAAAAAGCGTAAACTTCTTTTGAAAGATCAAATTATTTTCTTCCGAAACGAATTACTTCCCGACATCATTGCATAAATCACAATATCTAAACCATATTTTGATCGGCCAACAGCACAGCCGCCTGTGCATCAACAACATAACGTAAATCTGCAATACCTATTAGAAACTGAATAGGGATGGAGCTCCCACCCATATCAATCGGCTCGGCACATACTGTTGAGACGATTTGTTCAGCCGATCGTTTTGCTTGAATGTAATCCACACCCAACATCAGCAGGGCAAAATCATTACCACAAATATTACCAAACGCTGTTGTTTCCTCAATGGTGTTTGATACGCGTTCGCATATTTCTGTTAAATAACGATCAAGTCCTTGGCGCCCAAGTTCCCGACGAACCTGATCCGCATTCGCTATATGCATCAATATCAGGATAGGTGGGATTGAAAGCGCAGCTTTGTGGACAATAACATGGTCAATTTCACGAAGAATTTCGCGCCGATTTGGCACGTTTAAAAAAACATGCTTAGCGGCAAGCCCCTTAAATTCGTCACCCCTGTGCTCCGCCGCATCTAATCTGCGCCGTAAGGGCTCAATTTCGTGGCGCAGAGTATCGATAATCGATTGAACTTCTGGCGTAAAAGCGCCAATTAAGCTTTGATCGATATCAACGGCATCGCTATTTCGCCAAGAACTAGATGGTGTTTTGTCATCTTCTTTTTTATCTGCATCAGAAGAATGATCTCGGCCATGATGGGGTGTCCGAGAATCGGGGTGCTTAGGCATAATTGGACTTGCTTGATTTATATCCATAAAATCACTCCGTTCGTCAAAAAACTGGATACGGACTGCACGTGTTAAAAAATACCTCGGTTTGGTTAATAAATCATTGATCTACTTGCCTCTACGAACGCGGAACCTATAATAACTTTTTTTTAAATCATAGTCCCCCCTTTAAACGGAGCATATAAAATGAGTAACGGATCACCACTTGTTGGCATTATCATGGGCAGTAAATCTGACTGGGAAACAATGAAAAATGCCGCAGATATGCTGAATGAGCTTGGAATTCCGTTCGAAGCGAAAGCTCTTTCAGCTCATCGGAATCCTGTGCAAGTCCACGAATTTTCAGCTGCAGCTAAAAATCGAGGCATCAAAGTAATTATTGCAGCAGCTGGTATGGCAGCAGCGCTTCCAGGCGTTGTAGCAGCTATCACCCCCCTTCCCGTCCTTGGTGTTCCTATCGAAACACGGGTCATGGGTGGTATTGATAGCTTGTTGAGCATGGTTCAGATGCCCGGTGGTATTCCAGTTGGTACGCTGGCTATTGGAAAAGCAGGTGCTAAAAATGCAGCCTTAATGGCAGCGGCAATTTTGGCTCTTAGTGATGATGCCATATCAGCAAAACTAGATGCTTTCCGTCAGGCACAGAATGAAATAGAAGCTCAAT
>CALJEW010000323.1 GCA_938074585.1 uncultured Rhodospirillales bacterium
AAATCAGCCGCACGTACAAATACGTGTGCGTTTCCGATATCTACAATCGATACGTCTATGGTTCCAACACCGGGTACCTCTAATCTCTCCATAGCGTTCCCAGTCGGCAATAAAGCTCCCGCACTGGACCCAGCGGTATCAGAAAAATCCACTAGAATTTTTGCACCACTACCTGGAACGCCAGGAATATGATAATTGCCAAACTCAATTGGACGACCATTTTTAACAGGAACTTCAGTGATCAAAATACGATCTAAGTTTGTATTATAGATCCGAACTGTCGTTATGGGCTCTTCAATTTCAACCATATTTTCCCATACTGCAAATGCGCCTACACCAGATGTTAGGTTGCCACATAATGACCTGAAGTCGACTGAGGGTTGATCAATTTCGACTTGCCCAAATGTGTAGCTAATATCGGCATCTTGCGCATTTTTTTGGTTTTTAGGAGGCGGACCAATGATGCAGACTTTGCTCGTTAGTGGATCAGCACCACCAAGGCCGTCAATCTGACGTTTGTCAGGAGAGCCAAATATTTCTAGGATAGTTTTCTCACGCATGACAGGGTCACGAGGCAAGTCAACATCACGTAAATATATACCCTTACTGGTACCACCTCTAATAATAGTGCATCGAATAGATTGTGGCATACTTTAGTTTCCGTTCACAATTTCTGGTAGCCGCTTACCACTTAAGAAAGTTCGGATACCCAATTAAAAATTAATTTTAGTGAAAATCATGTAAAATTTAATATGACTATATTCAATATGAATATTTTTAGTGCTTTTTGAAGGCATTAAAAATTGTAATTTGTCTCCGAAACATGATAACTCGGTTTATTCGTGGACTTCAACCTGAATTAGAAACTGTAAAATAAGCTATTTGCAAAGATGGGCCAATTCCAGATCTTTGTCATCATGAAACACGGGAATCAGTTCATCATGTTTAAGAGCCGCGACCCACTTACCCAATGTCGAAAGACCAATGCCTAGATCGTCAGAAATTTGCTTTAGTGATAGCCCGCTTGTCACAGCTATGCGAACCGCTTCGTTTCTAAATTCTCCAGTTCTTCTGATATCCATTAGTTCCTCCTGTGAATTACACTTTAACACCAGGCACTCTCCATTTTACCGATACCAGTCCATCTTCCGTGGGGATCAAGTTTTGTGGAGAGGCCCAAACGTATTGCAATAGTAACGGCGGCATAACTTGCCCTCGTTATACTTCCAACGTATGTTGCAAATAACGTGACCTAAACTCGGAGTTTTTTTTATGAGTGAATTTGAACACAGCATTATTGCCGTTAACGGAGTTGATCTTAACTATCGCATAGATGGTAAGCCGGAAGGTCCAAAGATTATGTTTAGTAATTCGCTGGCGACGAATCTTTCGATGTGGGACCCACAGGTTGAAGCGCTCAAGAATCGTTATCGTATCCTTCGTTATGATAAGCGCGGGCATGGGGATAGTAGTGAATTCGATACACCGATTACAATGCAGACGCTGGCGCAGGACGCTGTTGATCTGGCCCGGGAGGTTGGGTTTCTCGACGCGCATTTTGTCGGCCTGTCGATTGGCGGCATGACCGGGCAGGCCATCGGTATTCATCATCCCGGTACGTTTAGATCACTGTCTCTGTGTGCGACGTCCAGTCAAATCCCCACTGAAATGCATCCTATATGGCGTGAACGGATTGCGTTAGTGAAAGAAAAAGGGATTGAGCCGCTGGTGGCGAGCACGCTAGAACGCTGGTTTAGTGAAGGTTATCGCGACAGCCACGCAGACAAGGTTGCTGCCATTGGCAATATGGTCCGTAATACGTCTACTACCGGTTATAACCGTTGTTCCGAAGCGATCATCCAAATGAATTTCACTGAAGCACTGGCAGGAGTGGAGACGCCTTGCCTAGTTGTTCCCGGTGAACTGGACCCAGCGCTGAATGTTGGCATGTCAGAAGTGATCCGCGATGCAATTCCAGGTGCCAGAATGGAAATCGTCAAGGGCGCTGCCCATATCAGCAACATAGAAAAGGCCGATGCTTTTAACCGGATTATCCAGCAATTTTTTGATGGAATTGAAGGGACTGCGTGATTAGGGTTTCTTGCGGTAATGATACGTCATCGTAAGGTGGATAAAATACTTGATCTCGTCCTCACTTATTTAACTCAGGTGGTAAAATCCAGATCACGCATGCACTAACCGGGTGGCGCATCTGAACATTTGATTGCTCAGTTGGTTGGGCATTTGAGCTAAGCTATTAAATACTATAGCGTCTAAAGTGATGCTAAAGTAAATGATGGAGAGTTAGGTAAACTCGCTATACCACTTAAGGCCTTATGTATCCTTAGTTTGCTCACGTTTCTACACCGTACAGCCAAACCAACTAAGTCTCCAGTGTAACATAATGGCTGACAACTGAGAATCCCTTTATGGTATTAGTTTCATCGCCGTTCATTTTTTATTGACTAATGGTTTGAAAATCATTAGGCAGAACTCTATGTATTTTGTCTCGTTTAACGATTATTTTTCGTTCTGGGAAAATAAAAACCACCGAAATATTTCTCTGGACGGAATGAATCATGACCGAAACTGACGACATCATCATCGACACCACCGCACGTATTTTTTCGGAATTGGGCGACCCTCAAACTCTCAACAACGCATGCGACGACACTTGGCAACAGCCTTTGTGGACGGCGCTTGCGGATTCGGGCCTGACTCGAGCCTGGGTGCCTGAGGATCAAGGTGGCGCTGGAGCGGAAATTACTGATGGATTTGATATCTTAGTCACAGCCGGACGCTACGCCGTTGCAGTGCCTTTAGCGGAAACGCTCTTGGCCGGGTGGCTGTTAGCGAAAGCCGGTATTATGATGCCCGACGGGCCTTTGTCAGTTGCCATGGGTAATGCAGATAATCCCTTTCGTATAAACTCCAACGGTAGCCTTTCCGGCACAGCAAAGGTTGTACCTTTCGCCGGCGACGTCGATCACTTCACCGTCCTCACGGATAAGGGCGTCGCCTTGGTAAAGGCCTCTGATTGCAACATTGAGACAGGCGTGAGCATGGCGGGCGATGCCATGAGCGACGTCACTTTTGACGGCGTGACGCCGTCGACAGTTGCCGTTGTACCTGGTGGTTTTGGTATAAAAGACCTAATGCTCATGGGTGCTGCTATCCGCTCCGCACAGATGGCTGGAGGCCTGCAAGCGATCCTCGATCTGGCAGTTGATTACGCCAAGGAGCGCGTCGCCTTCGGTCGGCCGATTTCGAAATTCCAAGCCGTTCAGCACAATCTCGCTCGATTGGGAGGAGAAACCGCCGTCGCCGTCGCCGCCGCAGGATCAGCCGCCGATGCCATCGCTAATGCAGAGGGGGCCAATGCCCAGCAGTTTGATCAGGCCGTTTTCTTAGAAGTCGCCGCCGCAAAAATCCGCACTGGTGAAGCCGTCGGCGACGGCACGGCCATTGCCCATCAAACTTTTGGGGCCATCGGCTTTACAAGCGAGCATGTGTTGCAACGCCACACCCGCCGACTTTGGGCCTGGCGTGACGATTACGGTTCGGAAAGTGAATGGGCCGTCCGTTTGGGCGAGATGATCGCCACCAATGGCGCTGATGAACTTTGGCCCCTCTTAGCATCACGATAAAGTAGGACATGCATTATTACTTCAGCAATTCATTTCGACCCCATCCGCCTGCCCCCAGAAGCCGAAACGCTTCGCCGTGAGGTTCGCACCTTCATCAAAGAAGAAATCGCTGCGGGGACCTTCGATCCCAATACCGCGGTGGCCATCGACGGCTATAATTTAGAGTTCAGCCGCCGCATCGGTGCGAAAGGCTGGATTGGCATGACCTGGCCAAAAAAATACGGCGGCCAAGAACGCAGCTTCTTAGACCGTTATGTGGTCACCGAAGAATTCCGGGTCGCCAATGCGCCGGTTCGCGCCCACTTCACAGCAGATCGGCAAAGCGGGCCGGTGTTGCTTAAATATGCCGCCGATGAAATCAAAAAGGACGTGTTGCCCCGTATCACCCGGGGCGAGTGCTGTTTTTGTATCGGCATGAGCGAACCAAATTCGGGCTCTGACCTCTTCGCCGCCTCGACCAAGGCGACAAAAACTGATGAAGGCTGGCGGGTCAACGGCACCAAACTATGGACGTCGAACGCCCATCACGCCGATTATATGATCGGCCTGTTCCGAACTTCGCCATCGACCGAAGAAAACCATCGCCACGGCCTGACTAATTTCCTCGTCGATATTACGCTCCCGGGGATTTCGATTAGCCCAGTCCATAACATGGCCGGGTTACATGAATTCAACGAAGTCGTCTTCGATGACTGTTTGGTTCCCAACAACCATGTTCTGGGTGAGATCAATGGTGCTTGGAAACAAGCCACCAGTGAACTGGCCTATGAACGCAGCGGGCCCGAGCGCTTCCTCGAAACATTTTACATTTTGACCGAAATGGTCCGCACCTTAGGGACGGAACCTGATAATCGCAGCGCCGAAGGCATTGGCCGTCTGGTGGCCCAGGCCCACACGCTCCGGCGCATGTCGGTCTCGGTCAACGGTATGCTTCAGGCTGGTATGGAACCGGTTTTGGAGGGGGCCATCGTTAAGGATATGGGCACCGTTTGGGAACAAGCTCTGCCCCGTAAGGCCCGCGATCTAACCGCTTTCACCGATATCGGCAATCGCACAAACTTCGACCGGCTCTTGCGCTACGCCATACATATTGCTCCCAAGCTAACCATTCAAGGCGGCACCACGGAAGTTCTGCGCAGCATCATCGCTCGTGGACTTGGATTGCGTTAAACCAAATAATTAGGGAGAACCCGACACAATGGCTGATATCAATGCATTACTCTGGCCAGAATCCGTTGCAATTGTCGGTGCCGCCGATGACACAAGTATTTTGCGCGGACGTATTCTCAACGTCATGCGCATGCATGATTTTGCCGGTTCCTTTCACCCCGTCAACCGTAAGCTCGACAAAGTCCAAGGTCTACAAGCCTATCCCTCCATCGACGCCATTCCCGAATCTGTAGACTTGGCAGTACTGATTATTCCCGCCGAAGCCGTCGCTGATGAAATGATCCGCTGCGGCGAAGCGGGCATCAAAGCGGTGCAGATTTTGGCCTCGGGTTTCGCCGAAGAGCCAGGAAAAAAAGGTGAGGCCATGCAGGTCCGTATTCAAGAAATTGCCAAACAATACGACATGGCCGTAGCTGGACCAAACTCCGAAGGCTTCACCAATTTAGTGGCGAAACTGTGTGTGACGTTTAGCACAACCATGGAGATGGGCGAACAGCCTTTGATCCCAGACAACACCAACGGCCGGATCGCCGTAGTCGCGCAAAGTGGTGGCGTCGGCTATTCCTTTTTCGACCGCGGGCGACCGAAAGAGCTACCGTTCAGCTACATTGTAAGTACTGGCAATGAGGCCTGTCTGGAAACCTTACAGATCGTCGATCACCTTCTCAACGATGACGGCACCGACATAGTTTTGATGTTCATGGAAGACGTTAAAACACCTGAGCTTTTGGCTCCGGTAGCAGAGAAAGCCTTGCGCGCCGGCAAGCCTCTGATCGCCATCAAAGTTGGACAAACAGAAGCTGGGGCACGGGCTGCACAATCACATACGGGAGCCTTGGCTGGAGCCTATGAAGTCTATCAAGCCCAATTCCGACGCTATGGAATTATCGAAGGCCGCGACCAAGACGATATCGTCGATCTAGCCCAAGGGTTTTCAGTGCATCGCAACCTCCTACCCGCCGGTAAGCGCGTCGGTATTTTCACCGCATCAGGTGGTGCCGGAGGATGGATGGCCGATACGGCCGCCGCAGCCGGACTTGAAATCCCTGAACTGGACACCGCCACTCGGACCAGCATTGATGCCTTGCTGCCACCTTACGGTACGTCGCACAACCCGGTTGATGGTACCGCTCAAGTGATTCGCCAGAAAGGCTATGCAGAAATGAGTGAGATGATTGCTGCGTCAGATAACGTCGATGCCGTGATCGCTGTCAGTTCAGCCCGCAACCCCGTAGGCTGGGAACACGAACGCGATCGTCTCATGCGGGTCGGGCGTGAAACCAAAAAGCCGATCTTGCTTTGGGCCTATCATCTGCCACACCCCGACGTTCAGAAATTGGTCAGCCAGGCAGGTTTCTCCGTATACTCAAATTTGCGCAACTGCGCGACGACCCTGTCCGCCATGGCCGATTACCGAGCTTTCCGTGAAGATTTTCTAAAACCCACCGAAGTAAAAATCATTGACGTGGACAAGAAAGAAGCTCGTGCGCGCCTTGATCAATCCGGGCCGGTGTTAAGCGAGCACGAGGCGCGCCATGTTCTCAAAACTTATGGCATCGGCTACGGAGCTGGTATTTTGTTGGAAAGGGCTGAAGATACGGCAAAGCTATCGATCGACGGTCCCGCTGTCCTTAAAGTTCAATCACCAGAAATTCCTCATAAGACGGACGCCGGCGCCATTGCCCTTAATATTCGGGGTAAACAGGCCCTAAAAGCAGCTTTCGAGACGATCACTGCAAAAGCCCGCGCCTTTGCACCCGATGCCCATATCCAAGGGGTCTCGGTTCAGCCCATGGCGGCTGATGGTGTCGACGTTATTCTTGGTATTCACCGTGACGATAGTTTTGGGCCCATGCTCATGCTGGGGCTCGGCGGTATTCACGTGGAAGTATTAAAAGACGTTATCTTCGCACCGGTACCTATACAGGCCGATGAGGCACGGCGCTTGGTCCACCGATTAAAGGCCGCGCCAATTTTAGACGGCCTACGCGGTGCCGCCCCAGCAGATGTCGATGCCCTGATTGATGTCATAGTACGCCTCTCCCAATTCGCCGCTGATTTTGCTGGCGAGATCGATGAAATCGACCTCAACCCCATTCGCGTTCATCCGCAAGGTGAAGGCGTTAGCCTTCTTGATGCTTTGATAATCCAAAGGAGATCATTATGAGAAAATATGATTCATTCGAAGACATTAGTGTCAAAATTAGCAACGACTTCGTCGCCACCGTGGAAATTCAAAAGCCGCCGCTGAATTTTTTTGATATCGAGTTGATCCGCCAGATCGGCGATGTCTTTGATATGCTTGATGAGGAACCAGATTGCCGGGCCATCGTGCTCTGTGCCGCCGGCAAAACCTTCTGCGCCGGGGCAAATTTCGGCGACGGCAAGGACTTGGGGGCTGACGGCCAATTAAAAACCCAAACCCAAAACGAACGAGCCAAGCATCTCTATGTAGAAGCTGTCCGCCTGTTCGCCAACAAGCTCCCAATCATCGGTGCCATCCATGGAGCTGCCATCGGTGGCGGGCTCGGCCTTGCCATGGTTCCTGATTTACGTGTCACCTGCCCTGAAGCGCGTTTTTCTGCAAACTTCACCCGCCTTGGCTTCCATCCAGGTTTTGGCCTCTCCGTCACCTTGACGGAAGCCATAGGCAAAAAAAATGCCGCCCTCATGTTCTACACCTCTCGCCGGTTCAAAGGTGAAGAGGCTTATGCCATGGGCTTAGCAGACGTTCTGGTCCCTCAGAATGAAGTTCGCTCCGCCGCTCAGGCGCTGGCTGCTGAAATAGCTCAAAACGCGCCATTGGCAATCACCGAAACACGCCAAACCATGCGTGGTGATTTAGCTGAACGTGTCCGTGCTGCCACTGACCACGAATTAGAAATCCAAACCCGATTGCGGGCAACAAGTGATTTCAAAGAAGGCATCGCCGCCATGTCAGCCCGCCGAGTGCCGAATTTCACCGGAGAATAAAGCATCAAAGCGCTTAAACATTTCACTTAATGAAATCAGATTTTAGGTTTCATTGATCTCTATCGTTCAAATTCCATATGACAAACAACGACTGCAACTCTTATCGATCTTGGATATCACGTAATTGAGGCCGAAGATCGGTCATCGGTTCTTAGCATACTAAACTGGAGACGAGGCTATATTAATCTGGTTATCATCGATGTTGTCATGCCAAACAACTTGAGTGGGATAGAGTTGACCAGACAGATCATGGGAGAATACAAGAATATCAAGGTCCTGCTGACATCAGGCTATCCCGAAGAGATCGTTTATATGGTTGACATTATGGAAATGAGTGTTGAACTTCT
>CALJEW010000324.1 GCA_938074585.1 uncultured Rhodospirillales bacterium
GGCTCATTCGCTTGTCTCCGTGTCTCCAAAAGCATCTGTGGAAGAATCGCTTGAAGCAACAGATTTTGATTCTATAGTAATTAGTGTTTCACCGCCTTCCTCACCATCTGCGTTTTCGCCATCTATCTCGTCATCATCATCCACATCACGTAAACGGCTGACGGAGACAACGCGTTCGTGGTCGGAAGTGTTAAATATGCGAACGCCACGGCTCGAGCGGCCAACAATGCTGATTTTATTGACGGGGCAACGAATAATCTGTCCACCATCGCTAACCATCACTACTTGATCAAGGTCTAAAACCGTAAAGGCGGCGACAATCCGTGATGCATTACCACCAGGGCGGCCCAGTTCTATGCCCGTAATTCCTTGCCCTCCCCGTCCGGCGATCCGGTATTGATAAGCCGACGTACGCTTACCCATACCGTCTTCGGTTAAGGTCAGAATAAACTCTTCTTCCAAAGTCATTTTGATAAAATCAGGAGTTTTTAATTTTTCAGAAAGTTCGGTATCTCGGGCTTTATCTTCAGACCGGTCTGCATAGTCAGTGCTCAGTAAACGACGGTTTGCGTTGACCGATTGCAAGTACTCATCGCGCATTTCAGTTGTAACTTCGCGGTGCTTAACCACTGACATAGCAATGATTTCATCATCTTTTGCTAATCTAATCCCGCGGACACCAGTTGAGGTTCGGCCACTAAATACTCGAACATCGGTGACTGGGAAGCGAATAACTTTTCCGCCTGCAGCCAACAACAACACGTCATCTTCGGCTGTACACGTGCGAACCCGAACCAACTGATCACCTTCGTCCAGCTTCATGGCAATTTTGCCATTGGCTTGAACACGAACAAAATCAGACAAGGAATTCCGGCGGATACCGCCTGATGCGGTCGCGAACATAACAAACAGATCTGTCCACGTTTCTTCGTCCTCAGGCATTGGCATCAACGTCGAAATCGTTTCCCCCTCATCCAGAGGTAACAAATTGATAAGCGCCTTTCCACGGGCCTGCGGCGTGCCAAGGGGAAGCTTGTAGACCTTGGTTTTATACACCATTCCCGTTGACGAGAAAAACAATACCGGGGTGTGGGTGTTGACAACAAACACCTGAGCGACAAAATCTTCATCGCGGGTCGACATGCCCGAACGGCCCTTGCCGCCGCGCTTTTGCGCCCGGTACGTGGATAACGGTACGCGCTTCACATAGCCCGAACTGGTTACGGTAACAACCATATCTTCGCGCTGGATCAAGTCTTCTAGATCGTGCTCAAATTCACTTTCTAGGATGTCCGTGCGCCTGGGTGTGGCAAAGCGAGCACGAACGGCGATCAATTCTTCGCGCAAAATACCATATAGTTTTTCGCGGCTTTCCAATATCGATAAGTATTCCGCAATTTGGACGCCCAATTCACGCAAGTCGTTGCCAATTTTATCGCGCTCAAGGCCGGTTAAACGGTGTAAACGTAGTTCCAAAATGGCTTTGGCTTGGGCTTCCGACAACTTATAGGTACCGTCGATAACACCGTGTCCAGGCTCGTCCAGCAAGGCGATCATCGGGGCAACGTCTTCAGCTAGCCATTTGCGTTCTATTAGCTGTTTCCGTGCTGTTTGCGGGTCAGAGGCGGCGCGAATAAGCGTAATGATTTCATCAATATTGGCAACAGCAACGGCTAAACCAGCTAAAACGTGAGCCCGGTCGCGGGCTTTGTTCAACTCATATATGGTTCGGCGGCGAATAATTTCTTCACGGAACTCAACAAAAGCGACAATGATTTGACGCAAATTAAGTTGCTGCGGTCGGCTATTATGTAAGGCCAGCATATTGACGCCAAAGCTAGTTTGTAGGGGCGTGAAGCGGAATAACTGAGCCAGAACAACTTCTTGTTCTGCATCGCGCTTAAGCTCGATAACCACTCGAACGCCGTCCCGATCCGATTCGTCGCGCAAATCAGAAATACCCTCAATCCTTTTATCGCGCACAGCATCAGCCATGTTTTCGATCATCCGCGACTTGTTAACCTGATATGGCACTTCGTGAACAATAATCGCCCACCGGTCTTTGCGAATTTCTTCGAACGATGTCCGTCCGCGCATGACAACCGAGCCGCGACCTGTGTGAAATGCTGATAAAATCCCTTGACGGCCTAAAATTAAGCCCCCGGTCGGGAAATCCGGCCCAAAGACGTGGTTTTCGATTATTTTTTCAATGGTGATTTCAGGGTTATCAATATAAGCGCAGCAAGCATCGACGACTTCTCCCAAATTATGTGGTGGAATATTGGTCGCCATACCCACAGCAATACCACCTGCACCGTTTACCAATAAATTTGGGTACCCAGCCGGCAGAACCTTTGGTTCCAACATAGATTCGTCGTAGTTGGCCTGAAATTCTACCGTTTCGCGGTCAATGTCTTCTAACAATTCGTGCGCAGAGCGGGCCAAACGGGCTTCTGTATACCGCATTGCAGCCGCTTTGTCGCCATCCATAGAGCCAAAATTGCCTTGCCCATCAATCAACGGCAGGCGCATCGAAAAATCTTGCGCCATTCGTACCATCGCGTCGTAAATAGATTGGTCACCGTGGGGGTGATACTTGCCCATAACGTCACCGACAATACGTGCAGACTTACGGTATGGCTTGTTGTATTCGTATCCATTTTCTTTCATGGAAAACAAAATTCGGCGATGAACAGGTTTCAATCCATCGCGCACATCGGGCAGCGCGCGGCTCACAATTACGCTCATTGCATAATCGAGATAAGACGAGCGCATTTCGTCTGCGATTGATACCGGTGTTATGTCAGAATCGGAGGGCCCCAGAGGGGTCGTTTGTATGTCAGTTGTCAAAAAATTTTACCAAGTAATTTCAGAGGCTTAATTGTATATGTACTCACAGAATACGCATCCGCCATGGACATACAAAATTTAACATTTTTTGCCCCTTCATACAACTACAGAACGACCATGATTTTCTTGGCTTTTTTAGCTATTTATAAGCTTGTTTTGGCAGGTAAATGCACTTGAACCAAATCACCGTTGCAAAGACCAAGGTCATGGGAACAGTAACCATCGCATTTACCATAGCCCAACCAACAGATTGTTGTAATGCGCCGGAAGAAAAGGCTGCTATTGTTGTTGTGCTTAGAACCATAAAATCATTCGCTGCTTGGACTTTAGAGCGCTCCTCAGGCCTGTAAGCCTCTGTCAGCAGCGTTGTCCCACCAATAAACATAAAATTCCAACCTAAGCCGATTGTTGCTAATGCAATGGAGAAGTTTAAGAATTCTATTCCGCTTAGATTAATGGAAATGGCACATACGTTTAAAACCACACCACAAAGAATAATGTTTAAAACGCCAAATTTTTTAATCAGGCTTCCAGTGATGAAACTGGGCGCGAACATGGCTAAAACGTGCCATTGGATAACGGTTGCTGAATCTGTGAAGGCAAAGCCACAAAAATTCATAGCCAGCGGTGTTGCAATCATAACGAAGGTCATCGCCCCGTAGCCAAACATGCCTGACATTGCTGCTACAATGAACACCGGTTGGCGCATGATTTCAAAAATTGGTCGCCCTGAATTGTTGATACCAGCACTTTTTGGAGATGGGATTCTGATCGCCTGAATTAGGAATAACGTGAAGATACAAAGCCCAGCGATGAGGATATAAATTCCGGCGAATAAAATTGGCTCTAACAATTTTTCACCAAACTTTGCTAGTTGTGGCCCAAGAAATGATGAAATAACACCCCCAGCCAAAACGTAGGAAATTGCTTTTGCTTTAAAGTCTGGGCTGGCAGAATCAGCCGCCGCAAACCGGAAGTATTGCCAAAAAGCAACGTGGATTCCTAGTAATAAGCTGGCTGTAGCGAAGAGCCAGAAGCTTTGGGTATATATGGCATAGGTTGCCAACAAAGCTCCACAGGCACCAAACGTTTGGCCGACTGAAAACCCAATTCGTCGTCCATATCGGCCCATAAACAAGGAGGCAGGGATTGTTGTAATCATAGCCGCGACAAATTGCAGTGCCATCGGAACGGTTGCTAAGGATTTATCATCGGCTAGCATCAGACCAGTAAGCGCTGAAGCCGTCATAACCATAGACATGCCGCTCATGGACAAAGCTTGGCTTAAGGCTAAAACAAAAACATTTTTCCGCTCGTGCGAATGTGGTTTTGCCTCGGTCAACGACATTTCCTTTGGATTTTTATCAATTCTGGGATGGGGGCTTTCGGATTATAGCGTCAGTTCCTGTGCCCCATAACATAACCACCTAGAACGGAATTTCGTCGTCTAAATCGCCACCAGCTGGTCCGCCGCCGCCTTGGCCGGACTGCCCACCTTGATCAGAGTTACCCCAATCGGGTTCGCCGCCACCGCCTTGGTTCCCACCGCCGCTATCGCCACCACCAAACCCACCGCCGCCACCATCGCCGCGGCCATCTAGCATGGTTAATGTGGAGTTGAAGCCCTGAAGAACGATTTCCGTTGTGTATTTTTCGACGCCATCGTTACCGGTCCATTTGCGCGTTTGCAATGCACCTTCAATATAGACTTTTGAGCCCTTTTTAAGGTACTTTTCTGTAATGGTTGCAAGCCCTTCGGAGAACACAACAATACGGTGCCATTCGGTTTTTTCTTTCCGCTCGCCAGAGCTTTTATCTCGCCATGTTTCAGATGTTGCGATAGAGAAATTACCAATTTTATTGCCGTTTTGTGCAAACCGAATTTCTGGGTCGCGCCCTAAATTACCAACTAAAATTACTTTATTTACTGAACCAGCCATTGGGGCCCCCTTATCGTTCGTTCGTGTATAAATTATCCAAGACTATACTGCCTAGGATCGTTAGGTGAAAGCGTTCTGGTCGCTTGCCTTGTGGAAAATCATCTATTGGCGTGGCGATGGCATTGGTGGTGCCACTTGGTTTTGTGATTTTTCAATGAATTGGCGGACTGTTTCGACCAATTGGTCTTCTTCTTCGCCCAACTTAACCAACGCCAGCAAGCCAATTTCGACCAGTGCCATGCCATAGACATACTGATTTACGCCTTGGGCTTGGAATTGTTCAAGCGCATTCGCCAAAATGATATCGGACTTTTCGAAATCTTCGTTTACTTCATTACTCATGATTTTGACTTTCTATAGACGCTTAAATGCGCCCTTTACCTTTTGTTGATACCTCAGTTTGTAAACTGACAGGAAATCTCATAAACGAAAGGCTTCAATTATGCGTTTCTCTGTTGTTTATGTTGGCGAAGCGAAGCGTTGGGCCGTTATTGACCGCTTAACCAGTGATGACCCAATCCGTTATTTTTCGACTGAATGGGCGGCATTGGACAGTGCTCGCGTTGATGAAAAGCGCTGGCGTACTGAACAAATACCCTGCCCCCGCTTGAACTAAGCGGCAATAATAGGATTGAACTAACTGGCGTTATGGCCGATCTCAAAGTCATTGAGACCACACTGATCGTTGCCTCTAACCAAAAATAAAGGCCGATCCGAAAAATTAACCGCTTTTGAGCTTGTTTCGATTTGCTTGCCCATTTCCCGATCAAAATGAGATGTTGTGGGCATCACCCGCAAAACATACCCAGCCCTGCGTTTGCTCGATGTATTATGGTTTGATCCATGCACAATGTTTATGTCATGGAGCGACATTTGACCGGGTTTTAAAGTCATATTTACAGCTTTAGATTCATCAAATTGATCCACGTCCAGCTCTTGATTAAGGGTCAGATCGTCCGCTTTATTTGTATGGTGCTTTAATACGTCGTTGCCTTTATGAGAGCCCGGAATAACTCGCATACAGCCGTTCTCGGCCCCTACTTCATCCATCGCGATCCAAGCGGTACATGTTGCCAAAGGTTTTATCGGCCAATATTGCCCGTCCTGATGCCATGGTGTCGCTTTTCCGTTGTGTGCAGGCTTGCCAAAAACGGTGGTTCCCCAAAGAGCCAAGTTGTCACCAATTAATTGGCCGATCATGGTTAAAACCTCTTCCTGACAAGCAAATTCCAGCCATTTGTCGCTGCGAGGCGAATTAAGGCCTTGGCGGTTACCATAGGGAGCATGGGGAACAAACATCACATCTGCAGTTTTGTCGGGGTTGGCCGCAATCAAAAGCTCTAACTCTTTTCGCATCTCTTCAACAACGACCATGGGCAGTTGAAAATCAGGAATAACGTAGCCGAGTTCATGATATTGATCAATTTGATTTTGGGTTAGCAAGGTAAACTCCTGTAGTATTCAATTAATACCAAATATTTGAGTTTTGACATAAAAAGTGTCGAAATTTTGAAGGTTTCCCCCGGATGCGTGACGCTTAAATTGAGTTGATAGACTGTTTCTAGTTTTCAGATATTTGTTTTCTCTTTCTTTATGGCAGAATAATCTTTTAGATGAATATACGGAAAGAGAACTGAGCTATGTATTTTTTTTTTGAAAACAGAGATAAAATAGTATTGTTATCCTTATCCATCAATATTTATCTAGAAATATATAGGTTAATTTTCATCTGGCTGATTTATGAGAACCATCTTTGGATTGCTAGGATCTGATCTGGTGCCATTAAAGACGGAGCATGACCGATGCCTGCAAACTCAATGAGCTCGGTTTTGGAGCCTCGCGTTGTCATCTCTTTGGCTGTCTCGTTTAGTAATAAATCTGAATCCCGGCCACGGATTAAAAGATTCTGGCACTTTATAGCATCCCAGACTTCCCAAAACGTAATATCGTCACCCATAGTATCTTTAAACGGGACCAAAATGTCTGGGTCATAACTTAAGCGCCATTGACCCTGCTCGTCTTGTCGGGAGCCGTGTTTGGCCATGTGGGCCCATTGGTCATCTGTCAAGGGGCCAAATGGGGCATGGATTTCACGTAAGTGAGGTTCGATTTGAGATTGTTTATCGAAGTATAAATCCAATGCCAAGTATGTACCAATTCTTTTTAAAGCGCTTTTTGGAATAAACGGTCCAATATCGTTAATGACCATTTTTTGTATGGGCGAGTTGGGCATCGCTGCAACCATCATACCAATAATTCCACCCATGGATGTTCCAACCCAATTTATGCGGGGTGTCCTAATATATGTTACAAGTGCCGACATAATGGAACAATAGGTCTCGTACGTATAATCAGCTGGATTGCTCAGCCAGTCACTTTTTCCGCGCCCCGGGATGTCTATACAAAGTACCCGATAGTCTGCTGATAAGGCCTCAGCCAACAAATCAAAATCGCGGGAATTACGAGTTAGTCCGTGAACGCAAACAATTACATTTGGGTTATTTGCATCGCCCCAATCTGTATACGCTACATTACACGGCCCGCATGGGGTTGGGGCTTCAAAAAATGATTTTTTCATTGGGATTATATAACACCTTCCGCACGGAAACCTGAAATTTCATCATCAGTAAACTCGCCAATTTCACGCAACACTTCGTCAGTATGTTGTCCTAAAATGGGAGGAGAATGGCGATATGATGTTGGTGTTTCAGACATTCTAATGGGACTGGCAATTAAATCGATGGGTCGATCACCTGTTGCTGGGTGATCCATTTTTAACTGCATTTCGCGGGATTTAACCTGTTCGTCGGCAAAAACCTCATCCAAACGATTGATCGGACCACAACTTATACTGCGCGCTTCAAGGCCTTCAATCCAATATTTTGAAGGCTTTTTCTTGATAATATCACGAATTAGAGGAACTATAATTTCACGATTTTTAACTCGTTCTCCATTGGTAGAAAAGCGTGGATCTGTTGTCATTTCCATGCACTCAGCAAACTCACAAAACCTTTCAAACTGACCATCATTACCGACTGCCATAACAATATCACCGTCGGCTGTTTGAAACGACTGATAAGGTACAATGTTTGGGTGCGAATTGCCCAAACGCTTCGGTACTTCGCCCGTTGATAGGTAATTCGCTCCCATGATGGACAGCATTGCGGTTGTCGTATCGAGCATACCAATGTCTAAAAATTGGCCCTGTCCAGTGATTTCGCGATGTCTTAGCGCGGCGTTAATTGAAACGGCCGCATACATGCCTGCCATTAAATCAGATATGGGAATTCCTGCTTTTTGAGGGTCACCGTCTGGGTCGCCAGTAACGCTCATAAAGCCGCCCATGCCTTGGATCAAAACGTCATAACCGGGGCGTTTTGCGTAGGGTCCTGTATGGCCAAACCCGGTAATTGAACAATAAACAAGATCAGGAAATTCGTCTTTTAAATCGTCATAACTCAAGCCGTATTTTGCTAAGCCCCCGGTCTTAAAGTTTTCAGTAAAAATATCAGATTTGGCGATGAGCTTTCGGGCTACAGCTTGGCCTTTTGCCTGAGTTAAGTCTAGTGTTATCGAGCGTTTATTGCGGTTGGCACTGGCAAAATAGGCGCTTTCAGTGGTGTCGCGGCCTTGGTCATCTTTTAAGAATGGAGGGGCAAATTTGCGGGTATCATCTCCGGCACCAGGGCGCTCGATTTTAATGACGTCGGCACCTAAATCACCTAAAATTTGGGTGCAGGTTGGACCCGCCAAAATGCGGGTAAGGTCAAAGACGCGAAGACCATGTAACGGACCAATGCTCATGAACGGTTTTCCTATTAAGTTGGGGCTTTGATAATGTGGTTAGGTTGCAACAATGCGCTGTGGAACCTTATAAAAGATCATTTAGGATGGTGCAAACTTGTCGTTTATTTGAAAAGTGACTTTATTTTTGCAACTTGGCATATTCGCCATTTAGCAAGTTATTTTAAATGACGTCATACCTGCCACTTGAGCAGAATTTCGCTAACCACTTGTTTAGCGCGGACAGGAAATATTTCGACGTTGGCTTTGTTCTAAGGAAAAGCAAATAGCCATACTTTTGGCCTTTGGTGGTTTTTGGGTGGGTTATAATTTGGACAATTTGTTCTTTAGAAAAATGATGCGCGGCTTGGTTTGGGGTGGTCGACGGTCAAGTTTGCGGATTAAGCTGAAGGATACACTTGGGTTTTTGGCCACGTTATAGGTGTTTAGTGGCGGTTGCGGCGGCAATATTGTTAAGGTTTATATTTAGCGGGTGTTTTTGACATGCCCAACAAACAAACTGGTTTGGATGTGGTTGTTGAAACCCACGACGACAGGCATGTAATCTTAATTTTGGCTGCTTTAGAAAATGCCTGCTTACCGGCCCGTATTTGGGCGGGCGGTCTTTGAGGGTTGGTGAAGATTAGCGCGACATGCTGTGATATTCAGCGTTAGGCATCATATCCAGACCATGCGCCATGCGGTTGGTGTAGTTAAAGAACCCAACAATGTCGGTAATATCAAAAATATCGCCATCGTTAAATCCGGCTTGGCGCAGGGCATCGCGGTCTGAATCATCAATTTCAAACGGGGCTTTTGTCAGTTTCCAAGCATAATCAAGCATTGCTCTTTGGCGTTTTGAAACTTGGGCGACTTTGTAGTTCATGACCATCATTTCACCCAACTGAGGATCGTTCGACAATTCACGGACGGCTTGACCGTGGGCAACTAAACAATAATAGCACCGGTTGGCTGAGGAAACGACAACGGCAATCATTTCACGTTCAAGCTTGCTGAGTTGAGTTTCCTGCTCATCAAGCATCAACTGATTATAAACTTTTGTAAACTGGCGGAATTTTTTTGGCTTTGCTGTGTAAGCAGCAAGCACGTTCGGCACCATGCCCAGATTTTCCGTACAAATTTGTAAATATTTTCGAATATCGTCATCAAGAGACTTGGTTTTGGGAAGGTCAATTTTTACGATGTGGTCTGGCTGTGGCATGAGTATCTCTATCCATTAAAGTGTGTGCATTGTTCGATCGGTAAATTCATAAAAATGAAATTTGAAATTAACTAAAGTTATAAAATGCGTATTTAGTTTGTGTTGAATTTGCTTTCGATCAAATGATCCAAATAAGCAACTCTGTTTGTCGACGATCTTCAAGCGTTATAATGTCTTTTGGTTGAATT
>CALJEW010000325.1 GCA_938074585.1 uncultured Rhodospirillales bacterium
CAACAATCATATCTGGCCAGCAGAAGCCCAGCGAGTGCGCCAGGGATTTGGAAATTTGGGGCAGCGCATGGACCGAGTAATGCAAAAAATGCCCCCAGGCCCAGTGATCATAATTGGCGCCGATATTCCTGAAATACGCCCGCACCATATTGCAGATGCATTTCAAATTTTGGGTGATAAAGATACTGTTTTTGGGCCCGCTCAAGATGGTGGATATTGGCTTGTTGGGCAAAGGCGACGCCCCCGGATCCTCCCCCTATTTACCGATGTTCGCTGGTCCAGCCCGCATGCGCTAGCCGATACGATAAAAAACATACCAAACGGAGTAAACACTGGATATGTGGAGGAACTTAGTGATGTTGACGATGGAGCTTCATACCTAAAATTTCTTCAGCGCCAGCGTCAACGACGTTTATAAAACCCAATAGAGCGTAAAACTGATACCAATATTACCGCATCAAAATAAAGATGCATTTGGAACCCCAGCTCTAGCGCTGCTTAAACATTTTCATCGATGACATCCATAAGTAAAATATCATCAGAGTGGCGGCCTAATTGTGCTAATACGCTTTGAAATGCTTCTGGTGCTGGTTTTTACGCGCCAAATTCAGCCGAGCAATAAAGCCTATCCGGCAAATATTAAATATATATCAGGGTGCAACTTAACCAACCTGTCCCGCGCTACAAACCCGTTAATGATAAAGCCTACAACCGAACATGTGGCCAAAAGCTCTTTGGCAATCCCAAAAACAGTTCTGTTGGCCTCAAATGCGCTCAACGAAGCCGCCTGAAAGTTATCATCAGATGTTTCTGTTCCACAAAGCCGGTTAAATTCAGCAAGATTTTCAGCAGCACTGAAAGCACCTAATTCACATTCTTCATCAAACTATGTGTCAATACACTTGCTTGAGCTTCGCTTTCTATAATGCCGCACATTTCTGAAATATATGTTAAGCGCCGTGGAGGTTTATAGGCAAACAAACCGCCACCCATATCGAATGAAACCTTATTTGGGCCGCCAGTCATTCTGTTATTCTTTCGTCTTCACGCTAATTTTAAATGCTCGTTTAAACGGGGCATTAATTCTACAAAATTACATGGTTTATGGCGGATATCCAATTGGTCGTGCAAAATCTCGTCCCATCCATCTTTGCACGCACCCGGCGAACCTGGAAGTGCAAACAAATATGTGCCATTGGCCACACCTGCGCAGGCCCGCGATTGTAAGGTCGATGTTTTAATTTTCTGATAACTGATCCAGCGAAAAAGTTCACCAAACCCAGGAATATCCTTTTCCCAGACCTCTGCAAAAGCTTCTGGTGTCACATCGCGCCCGGTCACCCCGGTGCCACCCGTAGAAATAACCACTTCAATTGCTGGATCGTCAACCCACGCCTGCAATTGAGCCGTAATTAAGGGGATCTCGTCTTTAACTATTTTACGATCACCCAAAATGTGGCCATCCGCTTCAAGCCGTGCAACCAGTGTATCTCCAGATTTGTCATCCGCAAAAATCCGAGAGTCAGACACCGTCAAGACGGCTATGTTAACTGGACGAAATTCAGTTTTAGTTTCGTGTGACATTAGCTTGAGCGATCTCCTGTCTGTCTTGACCTTGAGGTTTGTACTGCGGCCATTCTCCAGCAGCAACGGCGTCCAAAGAGGGGAGTTTTTGCCCTAAACGATTCCGATAAATCCACAGATTACTCAAAACGTGCTCAATAAAATTACGTGTCTCGCGGACGGGTATGCTTTCAATAAAAAACAGCGGATCGTTCATGTATTCCGTTGCTTTGCGCCATTTATTTAAATTACCAGGCCCGCCGTTCCAAGCCGCTGCCATCAAAAATAAATCGCCATTGATTTTTTTGCTTTTCAGCAAAATTTCAATATATTGTTGACCTAACGTTAAGTTCATTTCTGGTTTAAATAAATCGGAGTAGCTTTTTAAGCTAAGCCTGCGCGCCCGCGCAACGAAGCGGGCTGTTCCGGGCATAAGCTGCATCAAACCACGTGCCCCTGCCCAACTTTTTGCTTTTGGATTGAATTTTGATTCTTGTCTAATTAACGCATAAATCAATGCCCGATCTATCCGGAACCCTTCGCCCGGCGTAAATCCTGGAATGGGGTAAGCAGCGCCATCAAATCCACCGCCATTGGGGTGCAATTGATGATCAAGGCGGACAGCTAATGACGCCATATTCCCGCGTGCCGCCAAGGCTAATACCCCCTTAGCAACATCTTCATCAGCACCTAAAGCTAGATTTCGAAGTTCGCGTTCTGCCCGTTGAGTGTCACCAATTTGCAGTAATGCCATCGCCCTCCGCCCGTGCGGCAATTCAGTCAATTCTCTAACCGTATTCTTATCGAGTGCAGGCATGGCCCAATTAAGACCTAAGTCCTGACCCAATACACGCCGCGCCAACAAGCCATAAAAGGTGAGGCCGTTTTTGGATGCAATTTGTAAATAACCGTTCACTTTTTCTGGCTGTCGTGTAACTAAATACCCCCTCGCAGCCCAAAAAGCAGAAGCTGCATGAAACCAAACATTATCGCGGCTTAATTCAGCCGCTTTAGCAAAGTGATCAGCTGCTGTTTTTTTATGACCAAGCCGCCAATTGGCTAAACCCGATGTCCAGTGCGCTTGCGGCACATATTTACCTGAGCGCAAAGCAGCATTTTCAGCCCATTTCAAAGCATATTCATCGCGACCAGCAGAAAAATACGCTTGCCCCAATTTAGCGCTGTATTGATCGTATTCAGCTGTACTTAAAAGTTTTTTAGTAATAGAAGCACTCAAAGCACGTTTAGCAACCAGCGTATGGCCGCGACGTAAAGCGCGCTTTATTTGACGTTTGATCGAACGTGCTTTTCTACGATTAGCCGAACTTAAACGTTTAACCGGCAATTTTAAAGTGAGTTCACGCCGAGCTATTTTGACCGTCCGTAAAATTTTTTTTGGGCGCGTCGGAACTACCCAATTTTTGGGTTTCCGGCGTATTGCTAATTTATATATTTGCGATGCTTGTGGCAAATCGGAATACACCGCCATCCAGCTTTTTAATTCTTTATATTTCGATCTGTATTTTCTTGGGTGTAAATAACGTTGAGCCATGACATGACCCAATAAAACGTCGTTACTTAGCCTTTTAATAAGCCGGTCTGCTTCCTGCCATTGCCCTTTTTTTTGGGTCTTAAAAATCTGGCGATAAATGGTGACATCGGAGCCAGATAACATTTTCGGAAATTCGGTATCACGGCCAAAACTGCGTGGCAACAAAAAAACGGTTTCATAAGGCTCAGGTAAAACAGCATCATCATCTCCTGCCCAAACCTGAGAAGGCGCAAAGAACGTTAATGATGACGCAACCACGTATCCACCTATTGCTGCAAAAGCTAGTA
>CALJEW010000326.1 GCA_938074585.1 uncultured Rhodospirillales bacterium
GCATTAAGACGCCTGTTCGCGTTGAGTTATTTAACATAGAATTTTCCTCTCTGTTATTGCATTTTGGTGATGTAGGTTGATGGGGTGTTTTAGAGAACCCTTCTTTTCGATATTTACTGAACAATGATGGAAATTTTTAACGCGGTCAATTAAAATGGTATACCAAAATTTCCACTGGTTGGAATGACCTGTGAAGCCAAATGAAAGTAGGAGATCATGCACCTGAGCCCTTGGAATAATCCTCTTTACTTACTTTAACCCAAGTCGCTCCAAGATGACTGGAAAGCCGAGCCGCCAACAGCTCACCATCACGAGCAACAAGTGCCTTAATAAGGCCTTCATGCTCATCAATCGCTTCGTGCCATCTAGCGTTCTGTTGATTTGAGCGGTAACGCACACGGTACAGCCGGGCATTAAAATGGCTGTGCGTATCTATAAGTGATGAATTGCGGCTAGCAGTCATAATGCTTGAGTGAATCTGTTGGTTAAGTTTGAAATAAACAAGACGGTCTCCACGGCTGTAGGCTGCCAGCATTTCATAGTGCAAAGCCTTGATTTCGGCTATTTCAGCGTCGCGTGCATTTTCGGTGGCAAGCCGTCCCCCGAGCGCTTCAAGAGCGCCCAGAACCTGAAGCAACTCACGGACTTCATCCGGTGCTGGGTCGGCAACGACTGCGCCGCGATTAGGCAGTAAAGCAATTAGTTTTTCTCCCTCAAGAATTTTTAAAGCTTCACGTAATGGCGTTCGGGAAACATTCAATTCTTCAGAAAGTTGACGTTCACGAATGCGTTCACCTGGTTTGATTGAATCTTGAACAATCATGTCTCGGATGGTTATTGCGACCTGATTGGCAAGCGGTAAACGCGATGTGTTATGTCCTGTTACATCATCGACATTCGCAAGATCGGCGTTACCCTCCCCATCTTTTACGGCTTTCAGCAGGTTTTGTAGGGTCATTTTTTTTCCATTATCCGTATTTAGATCCTTATTTTATTGGAAAGTAACTTGGTATGCAAAAACATTAGAAATTTTATTTTGTGTGCAATATTTAATTTAAGTCAAAAAATCTGAAGTAACTCCACGATATAAAACATAAATTTATAAATTAGCCTTCAAATAATTGATAAATAATACTTCGTAGGATTGAATTTTGTTGGCGAGTAAAGATAATGTATGCCAAATCTAGAAATCTGTGATACATTTGTGACCCCATGGACCCCAACAACAGGATTAAAACATGAAACCGCGCATTGCCATTACCCACGGAGAACCGGCTGGAATTGGCCCTGAATTGGTCGCCAAGTTACTCTCTGAGCCTGATCTCCATGAATTGGCAGATATTGTTTTGATTGGTGACCGGCATGTGTTCGAGCTTGGGCAGCAACACGCCGGAACAGATTGGAAAATGCGTGAAGTTGATCCCGATTACCCTGCGGACTGGTGGCAAGGGGAGAATTTTGCTTGGTTGTCCATGGAAACCATTACATCTGAAGACATTCAAATTGCCCAAGTCAGCGAAGCCGGTGGGCGAGCAAGCCTGCGTGGTCTGGATTGCGCCGTCGATTTGACAACAGCCGGTATCGTCGATGCGATCTTATTTGGTCCCTTTAATAAATCATCGTTGCATTTGGGCGGCATGGACGTTGAAGACGAACACCGCTACATAGCCAAATATCTTGGCTTCACCGGCTACCATTCCGAAATCAACATGTTGGACGAATTGATTACTACCCGGGTTACCAGCCATATCGCACTGAAAGATGTTGTCGCCAACATAAATCAAGATAATGTGATTGACGCGATAAACTTGGCTAACGATACGTTGAAATCGATGGGTTTAGCCCGGCCGCGGATCGGTGTTGCGGCGATTAATCCGCATGCGGGTGATACTGGAAATTTTGGTACTGAAGAAATTGATATTCTGACCCCGGCGGTAAAACGTGCCAGCGATCTGCAAATTGATGTAAATGGTCCCTGGCCTTCAGATACAGTTTTCCTAAGAGCGCGCGATGGGCTTTTAGATGCCGTCGTTACCATGTATCACGATCAGGGCCAGATCGCTATGAAGTTAATGGGTTTCGAGCGGGGCGTCACAATAGCTGCAGGTCTTCCCATTGCCGTCGCAACACCTGCCCATGGCACGGCGTTTGATATTGCCGGCGAAGGGATTGCAAACCTTGGTGCCATGCGAAAAGCCTTTGATGTTCTTTGCCGCATGGCACCGAACTTTAGAGATATCTAATTATAACGTATGGCGAATTAATTATCGTCGTGATTTGAGTTTACAGATTATAATGTTGGCGTCTGATAGCGGTCTTCAAGGTCGGGCTGGCCCTTAAGGTTGAGTTTGGGCTTTTCTGAGAAGGCAGGGTGGGACACCATTAGCTCATTTTTATCGCCATGGTCATGCAACGCTGGTGCCTAACGGCTCAAATCGGGCGCGATTTGTGGCCGCATCAGGCGCTTCATGTTACCCATGATGCCGTTGACAATGTCAGCATGTTCTGGCATTTTATACATTTGGGATCAAATCGTCGGGATCCACAAGCCTGTACAAGAAACCAACTTCATAAATCTGTTCTACTGTAAATTGAAAGCCAAGCACCAACTCCGTTGCTATATGATGAGGGAGGCCCACCAAATGGCCATGGCTGTATCCGCCAAGCAGTCACCGTTTTGATTCGGATACTTCAAATACAGCACCGCGTAGCGCAACTCGCAGATACGTAAGTTCAACTATCATAAATCCACCACCCATAGCAAAACTGAATATTGCAGAAATCACAGGTTTTGAAGTGTGCTGGTCATGAAGGGGGCTTCTAGCCGCACGCCACTGCCTGGGTTTCTGTGTTCAAGCGATTTTTTCATATCTTCGCCTGCACAAAATGCCTGCCCGGTGCTCGTCAATAAGGCAACCTCGAGATCTGGGTCCTGATCAAATATTGAAACAGTTTCGACCTTTCATTGGCGCAATTCAATCCCCATTGTGTTGATTCTTTCTGGGCGATTCAAGCAATTTTAAAAAATTGTCCCCTGTCTTTTGATTTCGACGACAGCCATGTTTTCTCACCATAATATTTACGTTTTAAAGTCTGGATTCTGGTGAATAGGAGCATTGTCCAATGCTAATTAAACAGCACCCCCGTTCCGCAGGTCCTTAATTTCTGCCTCGGAATAACCCAAGTTGCTCAAGATATTATCCGTGCTTTCGCCAAGCTTTGGCGCGATCCCAATTTGTACAGGTGTTTCTGAAAACTTCCATGGCGAGCCATGAACTTTTACTTTTTTATTATGTTCTGGATATTCAACTTCCGTAATGTAGCCGTTTGCCAACACATCCGGATCGCGTGACGCTTCAAGCATTGTATTGACTGTAGCCGTTACAATATCGGCCTCACGCAAAATACCGACCCACTGATCGCGTTGACCGCGAGCAAAGCAGCCATCCAATGTCGACAACATCGTTTCGCGCATTTCCTCAGAAGTGACAATGACACCTAGATCAGCAAGCCCAACAGCTATCAGTTCTTCATAAAAACCAAGAGCCATCATAGCCGCTTGCCACGTTTTTCCATTCAGTTGAAAGACAAAAGGTTTTCCATCTTGATCTGCAAAATTGGCGCTGATTGCAGGTTTATCGGAAGTTCCGGCTACTCGAACCTGGCCCGTCACTGGATTTTGATCTTTCCACATGGTGGTGGTCAACGTCCAACCCATCAACCTAATTTGCCCACCCAACAACGAGGTTTCAACTTTTTGGCCAACACCCGTTTTCTCGGCGCTATGCAAGGCTGCAAGAATTCCACCAAACGTCAAATAGGCGCAGGTCTCATCAGCCACCGACACAACCCCAGTTCGAAGCGGCTGACCTGGTGTTGCATACGCCTCGGCAATGCCGCCCAGCGCTTGCCCCATTGCATCTGTTCCCGGCAATGCAGCATTTGGCCCATCTGGCCCATAACCAGAAATTGATGCATAGACGAGTCTCGGATTAATTTTTTTCAAAGCCTCATACCCAAAACCGTTTTTATCAGCTGCTCCGGGCCTAAAATTTTGCCCGAAAATATCAGCTTGGGCCACTAGTTTATAAAGAATTTCAAGTGCGCGTGGATCTTTGAGATTGAGTGTCAGACTTTTTACGCCGCGATTATTTGTCTCAAAAAATGTACTGGGGAGACCCGGCAATACGCTTTGGGTTCGAGAATTATCACCAATTCCTGGAATCTCAACTTTAATGACCTCAGCACCCAAATCAGCCATCAGACTATATGGAACCGTGCCCGCTTGCGCCGTTGAACAAGATACCACTTTCACGCCATCTAGCGGGCCTTTATTTTGTTTCATGATTCGCACTTTTCTATTCCTGCTAATTTCATGCCATATACAGGATAACATAAATATTACCTTTCTGAAACTTTGCGAAGCCTCAATTTTGGTATTATGTCCGTCGCCATGCCTTTGGAACATAGAACTTCCATGTCTAAAGGAATATCTGGCTCATCTGGTTCAAGATATTAAGCGGAGTATTTGGTTTGTTAGAAAGGTGGCAAAAAGTATCAGTTTCTTTTAGGGTAGTTATGATTTCTGTTGGTCAATATTCATCAAGGGCAATGCTGTTTTCATGTTGCCATGTGGGGGTGTGGGCTTTAGCCCTTACCGTTTTTTGAGATATCAGGGTGATTGTTAAGGTTTTTAACTTTTCAAACCCTTAATGATCCGGCCAACCTGATCGTCTACTCTTTTACCGGTCCACAATAATGGGCACTAATTTCCATTTTTGTATATGTTGAAAAATCTGTATATTCGAGTTGAGTTCCGGTAAATTAGCTGCAGGATTAAAGTGTTCGCGGAATGTCTCTCTGACGTCCGTACCCGAGATTGATTCTGCTATATCAGGTGGGTTAGTTTGTTTTCCAATTACTAGCTAAACCCTTAAGAAGATCACAACTCATCGCAGTGTTTGGGAATGCTATTTTTGGTCGAACTGAATATCGGGGCAGGGAGCGATCTTCCCCAAATCAAAAAGCATACACACTATGTCCAATCGTTTGTGTTGTCATTTTGAGTTCATACGGGGTTCCGACATTAGCCGCCACATTACCCATCGGATGTAAGCAATTCAGCTATGTCTCAATTCCACTTTTCTGCGGCTCCCTTTCAGACTATGAATTTCAAGAACGAGACCGTTCTAACACCAATATAACTGATGACGGCGTTAATTATAGGGGCTATAGGCCTGACGGGTACCCGCGGCAATCACATTTGATTTGCGTTCAATAACAGCTTCAAATGCGGCTTGGGGAATACCATAGCCTAATTGCACAGACGCAGAACATATGCGCAGAGGCGTCAAGTAAGATTGACCATAAAATTTAAATTCTAATTTCCCAATAGTGCTCATAATTCAAGATCCAATAAGATACCGTGCTGCTGGGCTCCATAGACATCCCGGCCGTCGGGTGTTCCGGCAATGACGATACGGTCCATAACAGTGTTTAGGACATATGCGGGTATATAAGGAATGATCTGCAACTGTTCAGCTCGAAGGCCATGCAGCTTAGCAATATGGGTATTTGTCAGGTTTTTTTATCGCAAGCCGATTTGAATGCTGCATTTTCATCAAACAAGATATCGATGGTCAAGTGTGTTGGACGGGCATTTTTACTGCGAATAATGCGAGCACTATCAACCAGCTTCATGGACGGCCGCCTGATGAATCAAATCGCTAAGGGGTGTGATGGATGGCGATGTCTCTATGGCCATAACGGCATCATAAATATGACTTGAGTGCTCTGCTGACCACGCGCAGGCCGTTAAACTGTTGTATTTTTCGATTATTTCAATAACACTATACGGGTCGCGCCAGTCCCCCCGGTTTGTTTCAGTCTTAGCGTCTAAAACCCGGCCACTCTTCAATGTAATTGTGACAGAAGCCGGACGTAAATCAGGCAACTTTTTTGACATTTCAGGATTATCGCTGACGGTTATTTTATCAGCTAAAGATTGAATAGATGGGTTGCGGATCGCGTCCCAAGTGAAGCTGTTAACACCGCTTGATTTGTTGATCAAAGTTGTTGCGACAGCAAACGGTACACTGAATTTTCCTGCTAAGGTGTTTTGTGGGTTTTGATCATCAAGCTCTGCAGCCAAAAAATAAGTGTCGACATGAATGGATGCAATCTCATCAATAACCAATATGCTCTGATGAGATTGAACAATTTCATTTAGCGCATCTAATGCGGCGTGGTTAAACCTGCAACACGAATGCATTTTGAAATAATTTCGGGTGATTTCCCAATGGGTCCCTAAATTTTCCGTCATTGCATCTGAATTAAATTCATCAGATACCACTTTGCCGAAAACGTTACCAATGCCATCGTGTTCACCGGTAAAGCCAGACAAAACCAAATCACACGCCAGAACCCCCATTTGGTTGCTAACGCCGGTGAAGAGGTTTCGTATTGTTCCGCCTTCCAGCATAGTTCGCCGGCTTGTTGCTAAACTCATGTTTGAGCTGACATTGAGCAGTGTTTTCATTTGTTCCGTATTAAACCCGGCCAAACGTGCAACTCCAACTGCGGCACATATCGTCCCCCACGTTCCATGTGGATGCATCGACATGCGTAGGTTTGTAGCTATTCCAACGCGGGCGCCTACTTCATACCCAATGGCAATCGCCGTAATTAAATCTTTACCACTGGTCCCGTGGGTTTGGGAATAAGCGAAGGCTGCGGGAAAGGTGTGCATGCCCGGATGGCCTTTGCAAAACTGATTACCTTCATCCATTTCTAAAAAGGTTCCAGCGGTACCATTTAAAAGCGCGGCTTTTGCGGGGTCCGTTTTCAAAGGAGTGCCAATAACCAAAACTGTTCCAACCCCAGATTGGGAGGTTAAGCGGGTTGAAAGCTCTTTCATTTCCGGTTCAACCGACCCACCCACAATTGCAGCTATACAATCAGCGATAACGTATTTTGTGCGTTCAATGACGGGCGCAGGCAAATCTTCAAATTTCGTTTTTGCCGCAAATTCAGCAACTTGATCCAGATAAAAGGTCATATAAAACTCCAACTTATTAGAATTACGAATTAATGCTTTCCCGATAATGAGCCACTATTTAGCCCGGTGTTGTTTGCCAAACATCTTTAAACGCGGTGATGTCTGATAATGCTTGCTCCAAATATTTAATCCGTTGCTGCTGGCTGATGACCCACTGGTGCAGTGTTACGTGGTTTTATAATTAATTTTATGTCCTCTATTGAACTTCAGGCAAATGATATGCCACTATACCAACTGAGATCAATTAAATTTATATAGACTAAGAATAATAGAACTGGGATAACGTGATGGGTATCATTGAAGCATCAAATAAAACATTCGATATCAATGTACCAGTTCTTGTTATTGGCGCTGGCGCTTGCGGTTGTTGTGCGGCCTTAGCTGCCCATGATGTCGGTGCCGAAGTTATGATTTTGGAGCGCGATGCAAAGCCCAGCGGTAGCACTTCGTTGTCAGGAGGTCAGGTCCCTGGTGCCGCTTCTCACTTGCAAATCAAGGCTGGAATTAATGATCAGCCGGACATTCTTGCAAATGATTTGATAAAAAAAGCCAAAAATCAAAACGATCCAGAAATGGCCCGCCATATTGCAGGAGAATCTGGAACGACGATCAATTGGTTATCCGAACAACACAATATCCCATTTTCTGTTCAAAATATATTCCTTTACCCTGGGCATTCTGAACAACATATGCATGTGACGCCTGAGTTAAGTGGAGGCGAGCTGTTAACCTGCCTTCATAATGCCGTTACCGCCAAAGACATTGACGTTGTGGTTTCTGCCCATGTTACAGACCTCTTTGCAGATGCCGATGGTCGCGTTGTTGGTGTACAGATAAAACGGCCTGATCAAACTTTGGAGACCGTTGGATGCCAGGCTTTGATTTTGGCCTGTAATGGGTATGGCGGTAGCCCTGAAATGCTAGAGCGATATATGCCCGAAGTAGCCAAAATCCATTATCATGGGCATGTTGGGAACCAAGGTGACGCTGTGAATTGGGGGCTCGAGCTGGGGGCTAGCGTCTCAGACATGGGTAGTTATCAAGGTTTCGGCGCTGTCGTCACTCCTTTGATGATCCATTTGACGTGGGCCAGTATCACCGAAGGCGGTTTTCAAGTTAATAAAGATGGCGTTCGGTTTTCGCATGAAAACCAAGGATACTCTGAACAAGCACGGAAGGTATTATCTCAAGAAGATGGTATCGCTTGGACGATTATGGACCAGCGTGTGCAAGACGTTGCAATGGGGTTACAAACGCAGCGTGATGCGTTTAAACTTGGTGGAGTTAAGCATGCCAAAAACATTCAAGAGTTAGCTGATATTACGGGCTGCGACTTGGATACGTTGACCACAACACTAAACGGTGTGGCTGCCATGACGCGGGGTGAAAAGGATGACCCGTTTGGGC
>CALJEW010000327.1 GCA_938074585.1 uncultured Rhodospirillales bacterium
CCGGATTTGAATTATGTACTAGGATTACAAGAATCCCTTGTTGTTGCGATGGCCGATGGGTTCTCTCGGGCATCTGGAAAATTAACGGCGTGTAATGTTCATGTGGCGCCGGGCTTAGGCAATGCGATTGGGTCGATTTATAATGCCAAATTTACTGGCACTCCTATGATAGTGACCGCGGGTCAACAAGAACAAGGCCACGGCCTAACAGAGCCACTGTTATATGACCCGTTAGTGCCGATCGCTCAGCCTGTAGTTAAATGGGCAACGGAAGTGACCCGGCTTGAGGATTTACCCCGGACCGTCCGCCGGGCTGCAAAAATTGCAACAACGCCGCCTTATGGGCCCGTGTTTTTGTCCTTACCCGGCGATGTATTGAATGATGAAGGTGGCGTAGATTTCGGTACTTCAACCCGTGTTGATACCCGCAATCAGCCAATACCTGATGCCCTTAAGGAATTGGCAGCTCGGTTGTTGAAATCGAAACGCCCTGTTATCATTGCTGGCGACGAATTGGTTAAATCAGATGCCTTAACTGAAGCGGCACAATTGGCTGAAATTTTGGGTGCCGCGGCATATCAGCAAACGGTTCCTTATGGGGCACATTTTTTGTCTGAGCATCCGAACTTTATGGGTGGCTTAAGCCGGGATCAAACGGATGTCCGCGATGTATTAACGCCTTATGATTTGATGATTGTATTGGGCGCGGACCCGCTTCGGATGTCGGTTTGGAGCGAAGTCAGTCCCTTGCCGGAGCATTTGAAAATCGTTCATATTGGTCTTGTTGATTGGGACATGGGTAAAAACTATGCAGCCGATATGGCGATTTTAAGTGATCTTAAATCGACAATCACGGCACTGTTGCCTGAGTTGCGCAAACAAGGTGGGGCTGAATTGGAAGCCCGAGCGCAAACGTTAAGCGCAGAATATGTCTCCACCAATTGGTTGTCCAAACGTAAATCATTGATCACACGGCTGGAAGATATGGGCGACGAGCGCCCGCTGAACCCTGATTGGTTAATGATGAAAGTGACGGAAACATTGCCTAATAATGCGGTGGTTGTGAATGAAGGTTTAACCTCAACCCGGTATCTGAATGCGCTGCGCCCGTACCGTGATCGGTATGATTTCCATGGCTTCGCCAGCGGCGGAATTGGCTGGGCTGTGCCCGCTGCAGTCGGCATTCAACTAGCTGACATGAGCCGCCCTGTGTGTGCTATTATAGGTGATGGTAGTGCCATGTATTCTATCCAAGCGTTGTGGACAGCAGCTCATATGAAGTTGCCAATGACTTATATTATTACTAACAATTCTAGTTACCGCATTCTTAAACAGCGTCTGGTTTCGTTCCATGATAATAATAATTTTATTGGTATGGAATTAAATGATCCGCCACTTGATTTTGTCTTAATTGCACAAGGTATGGGTGTGACGGCAACTCGGGTTACCGAAGCGGATGAGGTGGGCCCTGCCTTACGCGCCGCGTTCGATAATCCGGGGCCAAATTTGTTGGATATTGCCGTCGATCGTAACGTTTAATCAACACATGCGGATGGGGTTTTTGCGATGTTAGAAATCCTCTCCAAATATACGTGTGCGTTGAGCGTAACGGATTTTATAAAAACCAAAACCTTATTGGGCTTTCTTCACATTCGTTTTACCAGTCACAATGAGCATCGGGTCCAAGTGTGTTCTGAATAAACTAATGCCCCAATGCAGGTGGGGTCCCGTGGCACGCCCGGTCATACCGACTGCCCCAATGGCCTCGCCTTTAGTAACGAGTTGACCTTTTTTGACTAAGATTTCACTCATGTGGATATAGATAGATGATAAGCCATGGCCGTGGTCAATCATCACTGTTTTACCGGAATAAAACATATCTTGATGAACCAGCGCTATAGTCCCTGTAGCTGTTGCCAATACAGTGGAACCTTTGGGGGCGGCTATATCGACGCCGTTATGGGGGCTGCGCGGTTTACCGTTAAGAACGCGTTGAGATCCATACACACCCGAAATGCGCCCCAAAATCGGCCACTGAAATCCATTCAGAAAATTTTGAGTTTTGGTGTCAAGCTGCCGAACCCGGGCAATGCCGGCGTTATTGGCTTTTATGCGTTTTACATCTTTGGGGTTTGGCGTGACTTTGCGCCCCGGCAAGCCGTCAATGCGGGTGATGTTATAAGTCCGTTTTTTAAGTTTGATATTTTGCGTATAGGTAAAGCCATTGGGGTCCAAAATTTCGATGCTTTGTGTGAGTTTGGCATTACGGCCAAAGCCCAAAATAAAAGTGCCATCGGGCGAGACGCGAACAGTTTTTTTGTGGAAGTTGATTTTGCTGCCAGGTGCAACTTTTCCGGTGATTAAGCTCCCTGGTATTAACGATCCTTTTAATAAAGCTCGGTCCACAGCATGAACTCTGTTAGAATAAGCAAAAACCATTAAGGCCATAATCATGATTTTCAAATGAGTGATCCTTGTCGCACGTCCGGAGCTTTTGTCGGCGCTTTGGGGTTTGGTTTTTTAGGTTTTGGGGTGGGCATGTTTGATCTAGTAACGGCCATGCCAACGGATCCGTCTTTCATGTGGACACTGACCTCGTCACCCTGAGATAAGTCATTAGCCGATGTGACGGGTTTTTTATCGGCATCTGTAACCAATGCAAAGCCCCGGTCCAATACGCGCTGATACGAATAACTTTCAAGCAATTGCGATAGCCGGGATAAATTGGATGCACGTTCGTTAAATATGATCGGTACGGTTTGTTTTAAGGCGCGAACTTCTGAAGTTAAGCGCTGGCTGGCGCGCTCAATTAAGGCATCAGGTTTGACCAAGCGTTGGCTTAAGTGGCCGAGTGATTGTTGGCGCTCGTTTATGCCGCTTTTTAGGGAGTTATTAAACCGCTCCGTCCAATCGTCTAAGCGTTGACTTGCATCGCCCAACAGTTGGTTCAAATTTGGGAGGCCGCGGGATGCGGCATCTAAATCTTTACGGCTATCAGTCACCATCCGGTTGATCGCATTAACCACCCGCGCCCCGTCGTCCATCACTTGCGCAATTAAATCAACGCGAACTGGAACTGACATTTCGGCAGCGGCGGAGGGTGTTGGGGCGCGCCTATCAGATGCAAAATCGATTAACGTGGTATCGGTTTCATGGCCAACGGCTGAAATAATTGGGATTTGGGACTGATAAGTGGCGCGGACAACGTTTTCTTCGTTAAATGCCCATAAATCTTCCAAACTGCCACCACCACGGGCAACGATTATCAAATCCGGGCGGGGGACGGAGCCAATGCCATCCAGCGCATTAAAGCCTTTTATCGCGGATGAAATTTGCTCTGCCGCTTTATCACCTTGAACCAAAACCGGCCAAACCAAAACCCGGCGCGGGAAGCGGTCCTCTAAGCGATGTAAAATATCACGAATAACTGCACCTGTAGGTGATGTAACAACCCCTATTACGTCTGGTAAAAATGGAATTTCTTGTTTATGGTCTTCGTCAAAAACCCCTTCTTCGACCAATTTTCGCTTGCGGTCTTCTAACAATTTGAGCAACGCGCCTTCGCCCGCTAGCTCCATACGCTCAACTACCATTTGATAGTTTGACCGCGCTCCATAGGTTGTTAGCCGCCCCGTTGCGATCACTTCCATACCGTCTTCGGGTTTAATCCCTAAGCGTCCTGCGGAGCCTTTCCAGCACACGCCGTTGAGCACAGCTTGGTCGTCTTTTAAGGTAAAATACAAATGGCCAGAGCCGGGGCGCTTGAAACCAGAAATTTCACCGCGCACGCGGACACGGCCAAATGTTTCCTCTACTGTGGTTTTTAAAGCACCCGAAATTTCGCCCACAGAGAAAATGGGGGCGTTAGTTGGTGCATTTGAGCTGGACGAACTGTCAGTCATAATATCATTATGTATGAAACAAATTGGCCGTATCAACAAGGGCCAAGATTATCTTGAATTAGGAGTGCGGCATGAAGGTGTTGGTGGTTGGATCAGGTGGGCGTGAACATTCTCTGTGCTGGGCAATTGCCAAGTCGACTAAATGCACAGAAGTGATTTGTGCACCGGGGAATGCCGGTATTGCCAATGTGGCACGCTGTGTCGATATCGGCGTTGATGATTTGGCCGCTTTGGTTGCGCTGGCCGCTACTGAAAAAGTTGGTTTGGTGGTGATTGGGCCGGAAGGGCCTTTGGTTGACGGATTAGCCGATATGCTTCAGGCCGTTGGCATTAAAGCCTTCGGGCCCAGCGCCAAAGCGGCTGCCATTGAAGGTTCCAAAGGCATGATGAAAGATTTGTGCGCACATTATTACATCCCCACCGCAGATTATGCGCGCTTTGATGAGCCCGATGGAGCAAAAGAGTACATCCGCTCGCGCGGCGCACCTATTGTCGTTAAAGCCGACGGATTGGCGGCGGGTAAAGGCGTTATTTTATGCCGCAATGAAAATGAAGCCTATGCGGCAATTGATCATATTATGATTGAAGAAGCCTTTGGTCATGCCGGTGCAGAAGTGGTGGTTGAAGAATTTATGACCGGGGAAGAAGCCAGCTTTTTTGCTATTGTTGATGGAGAACACGCCCTCCCGTTGGTTGCCGCCCAAGACCATAAAGCCGTATTTGATGGTGACGAAGGGCCAAATACTGGCGGAATGGGTGCCTATTCACCGGCCCCGGTTGTTGATTCTGAAATGAGCAAACGCATCATGGACGAAATTATTTTGCCAACAATCCAAGGCATGGCCCGCGATGGCAATCCGTATAAGGGTGTGCTGTTTGCCGGATTAATGATCACCGATACCGGCCCCCGATTGATCGAATACAACGCCCGCTTTGGCGACCCGGAATGCCAAGCCATCATGAGCCGCCTGGCCTCTGATTTATTGGAGCTTTTGCTGGCCGCAGTCGATGGGAAGCTTGATCAAATCGAGCTTAAATGGAGCAAGGATTCCGCTCTGACGGTGGTCATGGCCGCCAATGGTTATCCGGGGGATTACAAAAAAGGGACAGAGATTAAGGGCCTTGAAGAGGCGGAAAAACAAGCTGGGGTTCATATTTTTCACGCCGGAACAAAATCTGAAAAAGGCCGGATTACTGCTGTTGGTGGGCGGGTTTTAGGAGTTACGGCAACCGGTAAAACAATCGAAGAAGCACAGAAAAAAGCCTATGAAGCGGTCGCAAAAGTCGATTGGCCCGATGGTTTCAACCGCACCGATATTGGCTGGAGGGCGATTGACCGTGGCTAATTCAGCAGAAAAAATTGGCTTTATTGGTTTGGGTCAAATGGGCGGCAGCATGGCCAAAAACGTTATGGCAGCCGGTGTTGATTTGATTGTTTATGACCAGCGCCAAGACGTTAGCGCCGAATATGTGAAACTAGGCGCACGGGCTGCTAAGTCACCAGCCGATTTAGCTTCCCAAGTTTCGAAACTGTTTATGTGTTTACCTTTCACGCCTGAAGTCGATGTGGCTTTGTTTGGGCCGGGTGGGGTTACAGAAGGGGCTGAAAAAGGGTTGATGATCGTTGATACGTCGACGATTTATGTGGGTGATGCTGTCGATTTCCAAACCCGTCTGAGCGCGCTTGATATCATCTATTCTGATTGCCCTATATCAGGCATGCCATTTCGAGCTAAAGACGGCACTTTAACCATGATGTTTGGTGGCCAAAAAGAACACTACGAACAGGCAAAGCCGTATCTGGAAATGATGGGTGCGTTTATTTTACACTGTGGAGATTGTGGTAAGGGTCAAATGATGAAAGCCTTTAACAATGTTGTGTAT
>CALJEW010000328.1 GCA_938074585.1 uncultured Rhodospirillales bacterium
ACTTAGAACGCCATAAAATGGCGCGTTTTGAGTATCCAATCTTAATCCTTTTTGCCACGCTCGGCATGATGATGATGATTTCATCTAACAATTTAATGTCGCTGTACATAGGTCTTGAACTTCAAAGTTTATCTTTATATGTCATAGCATCCTTCCAGCGTGATGATTCTCGTTCTGCTGAAGCGGGACTTAAGTACTTTGTTTTAGGTGCGCTTGCTTCTGGGATGCTGTTGTATGGCAGCTCTTTGGTTTATGGCTTTACAGGATCCACAGACTTTTTCCAAATTGCTGCAGCAATAGAACTGAGTTCTGAGCATGGTTTGAATATTGGAATTATATTTGGTATTGTGTTCATTTTGGCTGGATTGGCGTTCAAAATTTCGGCTGTGCCGTTCCACATGTGGACACCTGATGTTTATGAAGGTTCACCGACGCCTGTTACTGCATTCTTCGCTGTAGCCCCTAAAATTGCTGCTCTTGTGTTATTTATGCGGGTGATGGTTGGTCCGTTTGGTGGTTTGGTCGCAGAATGGCAGCAAATTGTCATCTTTATATCCATATCTTCTATGCTATTGGGCGCTTTTGCTGCTCTAAACCAAACCAACTTCAAACGGCTGATGGCTTATAGCTCCATTGGTCACGTCGGTTATGCGTTGATTGGTATTGCAGCGGGAAGTGAAGCCGGTGTTCAGGGTGTGCTTATTTATTTGGTTATTTACTTAGTAATGAACTTAGGCACATTTGCATGTATTTTGAGCATGCGCCGTGGCGATCAAATGGTTGAGGGTATCCACGATTTGGCCGGTTTAGGCAAAACCCATAAACTGCTGGCGTTGGCATTAACGATCTTCATGTTTTCTATGGCTGGAATTCCACCGTTAGCAGGCTTCATTGGTAAGCTTTACATTTTCATGCCTGCCATTGATTCTGGTCTTTATACATTGGCTGTTATTGGTGTATTAGCCAGTGTTGTCAGTGCCGTGTATTACTTGCGCATTGTAAAAATCATGTACTTTGATGATGTAACAGAGACTTTGGACAAGACTTCAGAAAAAACCATTGGTTGGGTCTTGGCACTAAGTAGTATCTTTATTGTTGCTCTGACCTTCTATCCAGCCCCCGTCATGAAGAACGCAGCTAAAGCCGCAGCCTCGTTGTTTGCGGGCTAATGCTAGAAGCAAAAATTTCGAACCTTTATAGGGTAATAAAATACGATACCATTGGCAGCACCAATGCTGAAGCCGCATTACTTGCCAGCAAAGGCGAAGACATTGCGCCAGATGGGACTTTGGTTTGGTCGTTAGAGCAAACCGCAGGGCGTGGCAGGCGCGGCCGCGATTGGCAAAGTCCATCAGGTAATTTATATACGTCTTTAATTCTACGTCCAAAAGTCTCCTTACAAGATTCTGCACAATTAGGGTTTGTTGCATCCCTAGCTGTCTATGATGCGTTAGGGAACATTGGTTCAGCCGGTCATCAAGTCCATTGTAAATGGCCCAATGACGTTTTGCTTAACGAGAAAAAAGTAGCAGGTATTTTAATGGAATCCCAAGGCGGCGGCGGAGATAAGCCGCCCGACTGGATAGTTTTGGGCATGGGACTAAATGTTGCGTGGCATCCTAATGATACTGAATTTCCAGCAACATCCCTTCGTTTTGAAGGCTGGTCCATTACTTTGGACGAGATGATTACTGCCTATACCAGGAGCTTTTTATCGTGGAACAACCGATGGCTGGATTATGGCTTTGCTCCTATTCGCAAAGAATGGATTTGGCGTTGTAAAGGAATGGGTGAACAAATTGAGGTTCGCCTTGAAAATGAAACATTGATAGGTATCTTTGAAAATATAGAAGAAGACGGCGCGTTACGGCTGAACGTGGATGGGAAAACCCAAAGAATTACGGCTGGTGATATTTTCTTTCCAACAAATAGGCTTTAAGGAAAAGATCTTGGTGATATGCTTTTAGCAATCGATTCTGGTAACACCAATATTGTTTTCGCAATATTTGATGAGGGTGGCGCGGTCAAAGGTGAATGGCGGTCCTCAACCGACACCAATCGGACAGCCGACGAGTTTGGTGTTTGGTTAGAGCAGCTTTTGAAAATTGAAAACATTAGCCGGACAGACATTAACGCAGCTATCATTGCCACAGTTGTTCCAGCAACCCTATTTGCGCTTAAAAATCTCTGTACCAAATACTTCAATTGCGACCCCATGGTTGTTGGTGATGAGGGGGTTGATTTGGGGCTGGACGTTCAAATTGAAAAACCAGATGAAGCCGGTGCTGACCGGCTGGTAAATGCCGTTGCAGCACACGAAACCTATGGGGGGCCATTGATCGTTATAGATTTTGGCACCGCAACAACATTCGACGTGATTGGCAGTGACGGCAGTTATCAAGGCGGAGCTATTGCACCCGGAATTAATTTAAGTATGGAAGCCTTGCACTTAGCAGCGGCTCAATTGCCCTGCATTGAAGTTAAGCGGCCTGATACCGTAATTGGTAAAAATACAGTTGATTCGATGCTTTCCGGAACTTTCTGGGGTTACATCGGGATGATCGAAGGATTGGTCGTCCGAATACAAGAAGAAATGAGAGTTGATAAGGTGCGCGTGATATCAACTGGTGGACTTTCCCTGTTATTTTCTGAATATTGCGATGTTATTGAAATTGCTGATGGCGATCTGACACTTCGTGGATTACTATCTATACATAGGCGAAATAGTAAATGAACGATGACGAAAAGGGCGATCTAGTTTTTGTTCCCTTAGGTGGTGCCGGTGAAATCGGCATGAACTTAAACCTGTATGGATACGGCATAAAAGAAGTGCAGTCTTGGGTGATGGTTGATTTAGGCGTTACTTTTAACGATGGCACCCATCCTGGCATAGATATTATTATGCCTGACCCGACGTTTATCGAAGAACGAAGCGACGATTTGTTGGCCTTGGTCTTAACCCATGCCCATGAAGATCATTTAGGTGCTGTTCCACACTTATGGCGCCGTTTGCGATGCCCAATTTATGCAACGCCCTTTACCGCATCATTGTTGCGCTCAAAACTAATTGAAGCGAACTTAATCGATGAAGTTGAAGTGATCATTGTTCCTTTGCAAGGGCGGTTCCAAGTTGGGCCGTTTGATTTCGAATTAATAACCCTAACCCATTCAATCCCTGAACCGAATGCATTGGCAATACGAACACCGGTCGGTACTATTCTTCATACCGGGGATTGGAAGTTTGATCCGGATCCCGTTGTTGGCGATTGCGCCGATGAAGATGCTTTACGCGCACTCGGTGATGAAGGAGTGCGGGCGATCGTTTGCGATTCAACAAACGTGTTCAATCCCGGTGAAGCGGGCTCTGAATCCGATTTATTGGTAAATATAACACGATTGATTGGTGAAGCGACGGGGAAGGTGGCTGTTGCTTGCTTTGCCAGTAACGTTGCCCGCTTAGAAACCATATCCCAGGCTGCCCGTGCCAACGGCCGCGATATTGTAATTGCTGGGCAATCGTTGATTAGAATCGAGAAAGCAGCACGGGAGAACGGGTATTTAGAGGGTACACCTGCGTTTATCCAACAAGAGCAAGCGGGGTACATACCGGGCGATAAAACAGTGATTATTTGTACTGGAAGTCAGGGTGAGCCGCGCGCCGCGTTATCACGCATTGCAGCCAATGATCACCCATATATTTCATTAGGGCATGGCGATACGGTGTTGTTTTCATCGCGCGTTATTCCGGGCAATGAAACTTCGATTTCTCATTTGCAAAATCAATTGGTCCGTTTGGGCGTGAAAATGATTACTGCCCAAGACGAATTTATTCATGTATCGGGCCATCCGGCACGTGATGAATTGTCGCATATGTATCAACTTGTTCGTCCAGAAGTCTCGATCCCTGTTCATGGTGAATTGCGCCATTTGCGTGAACATGCGCGGTTGGCTAAAGATTGTCAGGTCGACACCGCAATTGTTGCTGAAAATGGAAGCGTTATTCACATCGGGCCTGATGATGCACGTATCGTTGATCATGTGTTCTCCGGGAGGTTAACGCTCGAAGGTAAACGCCTTGTTGCCCTCGACAGTGAAATCGCCAAAAGTCGAAAACGAGCCATGTGGCATGGAACTGCGACAATTAGTGTTGTTATTGACGCAGATGGCAATTTAATTGCCACGCCTCAGCTTTCAACAACTGGTTTGTTTGAAAGTGAAAACGACCCGATAGGCATAGAAGCTATTCAAAAAGCCAAGGATTCTGTTACTAGTCAATCGAAGAAAAACGTGCGCGATGATGCAAAAGTGAAAGAAGCCATTCGCTTAGAAGTCAGGCGGCATTTTCGAAATGAGCTGGGTAAAAAAACAGTGACTGATGTTCACTTGACGCGCGTTCGATAATAAATGAGGATGTTTTAATGTTAGGTCGATTAAACCACGTAGCCATTGCCGTACCGGATTTAGAGGCGGCAACCAAGAGCTATCGCAATACTTTGGGTGCCACGGTGTCTGCCCCCAAAGACATGCCTGAGCACGGTGTGACTGTGGTGTTTGTTGAGCTCGAAAACACCAAGATTGAGCTACTTCAGCCGCTGGGTGAAAATTCACCGATACAAGGGTTTGTTGATAAAAACGTAAGCGGTGGAATGCACCATATTTGTTATGAAGTTGATGATTTGGCAGCTGCGCGGGACCAATTAACCGCTGATGGTGCCCGGGTATTGGGATCGGGTGAGCCCAAAATTGGGGCCCATGGTAAACCTGTTCTATTTCTTCACCCCAAAGATTTTTCGGGTACACTTATTGAACTTGAACAAACCTAAAGGATTACACATACCATGTCTTTAACTGAAATCGTTGTTGTTTATATCATCATATGGTGGCTCGTACTCTTTATGGTTTTACCGTTCGGTATCACGCGCGTTGATCCCGACACCTTACTCCCGGGCCAAGACCCCGGGTCACCCGCTAAAGGTAGAATGGTATTGAAACTGGTAATAACAAGTGGAATTACTGCTGTTTTGTTAGGCATATATTACTTTGTTGCCACAACCGGCCTTATTTCGTTTAGTTAAATGTATAAATGAGTAGCTACTGCGATATCGCCCCTGGTCACGAATTTCATGGCCCATACCACGATACTGAGTATGGGTTCCCAACCGCGGATGAGACGATCTTATTTGAGCGTTTAGCAATGGAGATTATGCAGGCAGGCCTGTCGTGGATTTTGGTTCTAAAAAAGCGCCAAGGTTTGAACACTGCATTCGCCAATTTTGAAGTCGATACGGTAGCCAATTTCGACCAAAATGATATCGATCAATTGCTCCAAGATGCGGGGATTATACGTAACAAACTAAAAATCAACGCGATCATCGAAAATGCAAGACGCATCCAAGCCATGCGCATTTCTGAAAATGGTTTTTCCAACTGGATTGCAAAAAACCACCCTTTACAAAAAACTGATTGGGTAAAGCTTTTCAAAAAAACATTTAAATTCACGGGTGGTGAAATTACCGGCGAGTTTCTGATGAGCATTGGGTATTTACCCGGTTCGCACGATGAAAACTGCCCCGTTTCAAAGAAAATTAAAACATTGAAACCTGCATGGTTTGATCAACCAAAGGGTTTCTATGAATAAAACCGCCTAACTCTAACGTCCGTTCACATAAAAAATAAGATATTTGTCATTGATCACTGAGCACTCTTGAATTGAGTGCCGTGTATTTATAATAATATATACCCTTAATTTATTACCCATAGGACCTAGCGTAATGGCGATCGAAATAAACAGAAATAATCATATGCTATTAGCAAAAAAAATCCAGAAGTTAGGAGTGGGTTAGGTGCAGCGCTTCGCCTCGCATGCATGGTTATAAGAACGTAGACAAAACCAGCGATTAATAGGATGTTGCAAGTACTGTTTCACAACGTCAAACCGAGCTACTATTGACTGTTTCGTCATCAAATGACGAAGACATCACAGATCTTTTAAATAAAATTCGACATCACCAATTAGGAAACAATTTTGTTTCATCAGCCATAATGCTTACAG
>CALJEW010000329.1 GCA_938074585.1 uncultured Rhodospirillales bacterium
GGTTACTGCTGATGCAAAAAGAACGAGGACTTTGGTAAATACGGCAAATGAATCTGTAACAAATAAATTATTAAAGATCAAAACTCGATCACCAGCAAAAGCAACAGTAATCAGCAAAGCTAAGGCCATAACCGCAACGCTCATGTACGAGACGACGCGGGATGTATTAATCTCATCAGCAGCCGAAAATTGCTTTTGGAAAACACCAAACATCAACAATGCCATAATCATTACGGCAATAAATAGTTCCGGCGCGGCCGGGATCCAATTGGGAATTTGTGCCATTGGCATAGCGGCTACTCCTACCGTCCTGCGAGCAGCGATTGGCCATGCGCGGCCAGGGCTGTCTCTACCTGATTAATCAGGTTATCGACGGAAACATGCATGAAATCAAGGAAGGATGATGGATAAATCCCCATCCACAACGTCAATACTATTAAGGGGGCAAAAATCGCCCATTCACGTGTATTCAAGTCTTTGATTTTCATCAAATTTTCTTTGGTCAATTGACCGAAAATGATGCGACGATACAAAAACAGCATATAAGCGGCACTTAAAATGACGCCTGTTGCTGCAAAGGCTGCAAGCCATGGGCTCACTTGGAACAATCCAACGAGCACCAAAATTTCGCCAACAAAGCCACCGGTCCCTGGTAATCCTACGGACGCCAGCATAAACAGCATAAAGACCAATGAATATGCAGGCATTCGGTATACCAACCCACCATAATCTGAAATTTCACGGCTATGGATCCGGTCGTAAACAACACCAACAATCAAAAATAAGGCGGCTGAAACAACACCGTGTGACAGCATTTGGTAAATGGCACCTTCAATGCCTTGGGTTGTCAGCGTAAACGTTCCAGCCGTCACGAAACCCATGTGTGCGATCGATGAATACGCAATTAGCTTTTTCATATCGGTTTGTGCAAGTGCGACTAAGGACGTATAGATAACGGCGATGATACTCAAAGTAAAAACCAAGGTTGCAAACTGAATTGTCGCATCTGGGAACATAGGGAGCGAGAAGCGCAAGAATCCGTATCCGCCAAATTTCAACAAGACACCCGCCAAAATAACAGAACCAGCTGTTGGAGCTTCAACGTGGGCATCGGGCAACCACGTATGAACCGGCCACATCGGCACTTTAACTGCAAATGACGCAAAGAAGGCTAACCATAACCAAGGTTGCATGCTAACGGGGAAGCTGTGGTCCATCAATTGAACCATGTCTGTTGTGCCTGCATCGAAATACATGGCCATCATAGCAACCAGCATCAATACAGAACCCAATAAGGTATATAAAAACAACTTAAACGCTGCGTAAACCCTACGCGGACCACCCCATACGCCAATAATGATAAACATGGGGATCAACACAGCTTCAAAGAAGATGTAGAAAACAAATAGGTCCAGCGCGCAGAACATTCCTATCATGAAGGTTTCTAGGATCAGAAAAGAAATCATGAATTCCTTAACCCGATCTTTAATAGAAATCCAACTGGCAAGAATGCAAATTGGCGTTAAAAGCGTTGTCAGCATGACGAACAGCAAAGAAATGCCGTCAACACCCATATGATAGCTAATGCCAAACTGTGGCATCCATTCAAGCTTTTCAACGAACTGGAATTTCGCCGTTGTTTGGTCAAACTTGAACCAAAGGGGAATTGAAACCACGAACGTAACGCCTGAGGTCCAAATGGCTACCCAACGCGAGTTGCGCGCGATATCGACTTCTGAGCCGCGCGCTAAAAACAAGATCATGCCTGCACCGATAAGAGGCAGGAACGTCAATAACGACAGTAAAGGTATTTCGTTCATCGTCGTATTACCCTGCGTGTGCCAAAATGTACCAAGTTACAAGAATCACTACGCCTATGAGCATGGCAAAGGCGTAGTGATAGAGATACCCTGTTTGAAGGGCGGAAGCTCGGCGCGAAATAACGCGGACTGCTGAAGAAAGACCATCGGGCCCTACTCCATCAATCAACACTCCGTCACCAACTTTCCATAGTGTGCGGCCTAAAGCGAAGGCGGGGCGCACAAAGATGCGATCATAAAGTTCATCGAAGTACCATTTGTTCAATAAGAACTGGTAAATACCCTGGAAACGCCCAGCAATCTTTGGTGGAATTCCTGGTGCCAGTAAATAGAACCAATAAGCCATCGCAATCCCCACAAAACCAACTGCAATCGGAGCAATTTTCACCCAGACCGGAACATGATGAGCGTTTTCAAGGGCGTCATGGCCCTTGAGGACTAAGATTGCATTACCCCAAAATTCGGTAGCGTTATTACCTACAAAACTTTCGTAGCCTATCAAACCGGCGAAAATCGCACCTGTTGCTAAAACAAGCAACGGAATGATCATTATTTTTGGACTTTCATGAACATGTGCCATTGTCCGCTCGTCTGCACGCGGAGTTCCGTGGAAGGTCATGATTAATAAGCGCCATGAATAGAAAGCGGTTAAGAACGCTGCGGCAATGCCCATCCAGAAGGCATACATGCCAACCCCAGTATGTGCGCCATAAGCAGCTTCAATTATAACATCTTTCGAGAAAAATCCAGCAAAGCCAATAGCTGTGCCCGGAATTCCAACGCCCGCTAAAGCTAGACTACCAATCCACATTAGAGCATAAGTTGCCGGGATCAATTTCCAAATACCACCCATCCGGCGCATGTCTTGCTCATCAGACATCGCGTGGATAACGGAACCGGCCCCTAAGAATAACAATGCTTTAAAGAAACCGTGGGTCATTAAGTGGAAAACACCAGCTGAATAAGCGGACACACCACAAGCAAAGAACATATAACCAAGCTGAGAACAGGTGGAATAAGCAATCACCCGTTTGATATCGTTTTGCACACAAGCAACGGTTGCTGCAAATATGGCCGTCGAGCCACCGACAATCGTCACAACCATTAACGCCGTATCTGAATATTCAAATAAAGGCGACATCCGGGCGACTAAAAAGACGCCAGCGGTAACCATGGTTGCTGCGTGAATAAGGGCGGATACAGGTGTTGGCCCTTCCATGGCATCAGGTAGCCATGTGTGCAGGCCGAGCTGAGCTGATTTCCCCATGGCGCCAATAAATAAAAACAAACAAATAACTGTTAAAGCGTGGAATTCGCCGCCAAAGATCATCATTGTTGCGTCTTTTTTATCGCTCGCAGCAGCAAAAATTGTATCTAAATGAATGGTATCAAACAGCATGTAGACCGCAAAAATACCAAGTGCAAATCCAAAGTCACCAACCCGATTAACCACAAAAGCCTTAATTGCAGCCGCGTTAGCAGAGGGTTTCTCATACCAGAAACCGATCAACAAGTAAGACGCTAAGCCAACGCCCTCCCAACCAAAGAAGATCTGGATAAGGTTGTCACCGGTTATCAACATTAACATAAAGAATGTGAATAAGCTTAGATAGCACATAAAACGGGGAATACAGCCGTCATGATGCATGTATCCGATGGAGTAAATATGAACCATAGCTGAAACCACGGTAACAACAATCATCATTACGGCGGTTAAGGTATCAACCTTCAAAGCCCATGAAATTTCGAACGATCCAGAATCAATCCAAGTGAACAATTCAATTGTTTTTGGGTTTCCACCCAAAGCAACATCGGAAAACACGGCAATCGCGAAAACCGCGGACAAAACCAATCCAGCGCAGGTAATAATTTGGGCTAAGGTGTCGCGTTGATGCTGCTTTTCCTTCTCATCGGATGGCAT
>CALJEW010000330.1 GCA_938074585.1 uncultured Rhodospirillales bacterium
ACTCAATCTGCTTTTGAAATAATAATGGGCATGGCACTTATTTTTCTCTATCAAAAAATGGGTGTTATCTAGCACACTCATGTCAGTCTATTGTTGATACTGCTTAAATTCGGATGACTAAAGTCTATAAAATTGTTGGGCAAATAGACTTGATCGCATTGAGCGCAAAAGTGAGGTTGGTGATTAGACCTCATTGTTAAACTGCTTAATAAAATTTCAGCCTGTAAAGCATTTAAAATAGAAATTAGATTAGTAGGGCCTAAATACAGTTGAGTTTTAGTCGTAACTAAAGGACAAATATCCGACGACGGTGGGTGAGTTGCCGGCAAAATGGTTGAAGCTATGTTTCACGGTTTTGATGCTTTTGTTCCGTGTGGGATAGAAGTGGCTTACGTCACAATTATTTGAATCATATTTATTGATTAAACATGCACAAGAGCTGCAAAAAGGATGTGATGGTTCAAAAAATTTATCAGAAGACAAAGTATGTAAACAACGGTTATCCAAGTTCAACCAGCTAATTCAAAAGCCGTCTTAGTACATTTTGAAGCGATGCTATAAATTTAAACGGGTTGTTGGGATTTATATCGTGCGATCACTGAGTAAGATGTTGATTTTGTTTTGGACGATATTTGATCGACGGAGCTTTATCCTGCTGGGCATTGACCAACGACGGTTAATCCCTTGCAAGGTAAAATGACAAATCACCAAACGAAAGAGGTTTCAATCGATACGGCTTTTTGTCTATTGCGCGAGCCCACATTCTAATGGGGTGAAAAGAACTGTGGTTCGATTGGCAAAAATGGGCATGCCGGTCAAGTTGATAATAGGTTGAGTTAAAGGTTAGAATGATGAAGTCGTAGACTTGGCTTCGTCGTAATAATTAATAAAATTGGAGTCGTTGATATGTCTAAACTAGAAATTGCAAAATCATTTGATATAAACATAATTGATGTAAAATTTATAGCAGACCCTCATCCGACGTTCCAGGCATTGCGAGAATTTGATCCGGTTCATCGCAATGCAGATGGCTCGATCTTTTTAACCCGATACGCAGATGTCATGTCTTGTTTCCAAAATCCAAATATGAGCTCTGATAAAAAAATTGCCTTCAAAGATAAATTTGGAGATACACCCTTATACACACACCACACAACCAGTTTAGTATTTAATGATCCACCCTATCACACAACGGTACGGAAACTTTTGGCTTCGGCATTTACACCACGCAAATTAAAATTGATGGAGCCTTTGATTACACGGGTGATTGATCAGTTGTTGGATACGTTGGAAGATAAAAAGGAATTTGATGTGATCGAGGCCTTTGCATCGGCTCTGCCTACTGAAATTATTTCATTCATGCTTGGCATTCCAGAACAACACCGTCATAAGCTTCGTCCCTTTTCACTTAAAATACTAGGAGCGCTTGATCCGGTAGTCTCGAACGATCGGTTAGATTTGGGTAACAACGCGGTTGAAGATTTTGGCGAACTGTTGGCTGAGCTTATTGCCAAACGCCGAGCTGATGAAGGCGGTGCCAGTGATGGAGAAGTTTTAGCTGGTTTAATATTTGGTGAAGTCGACGGCAGGAGATTGACAGAGGTTGAACTTATTCAGAACTGTATATTTTTATTAAATGCGGGGCACGAGACAACAACAAGCATGGTTGGAAATGGCATTAGTATGTTGTTGCAAAACCCGGATCAGCTACAACGCATACAAAAAGATGGCAGCTTAATTGATACAGCTGTTGAAGAAATGTTGCGCTACCAAAGTCCTTTGCAACTGGGCAACCGGATGGTGACGGGCGAGGTTGAATTAAGCGGTGAGAAAATTGAGGTGGGAACGTACATTCATGTTTCTATAGCGGCGGCCAATCGCGATCCTGCAGTGTTTACTAACCCTGAACAGGTTGATATTGGACGAAGCCCCAATCGTCATGTGGCATTTGCTAAGGGACACCATATGTGTTTGGGCGCAACGTTGGCGCGGATGGAAGGGAAAGTTGCAATTGGGCGCTTGGTCGCGCGGTTCCCTAATTTACGTGCAAATGGACCACCTGAACTTTTACCAATATTGCGGTTTCGTGGATTTTCAAATTTACCAGCAGCCATCTAGGGTCTAGAGCTAGGTGGTTTAATTGATCCTGTGCTATATCCAAAACCAATTCGATAACCATCTCCTTGGGCATAACCGGATAAGGTGATGGTGTCGCCGTCTTTTAAAAAAGTACGTGTCGTGCCATCATCAAGTTCGATTGGATTTTCACCATTCCATGTAAGCTCTAACAAACTCCCCATACTTTTAGGATTACTTCCACTGATCGTTCCCGACCCCAATAGATCACCCGTTCGCATGGCGCAGCCACCGCTTGAGTGATGAGCTAATTGTTGGGCGCTTGACCAATACATATTTTGGTAGTTTGTTTTTGAAATTATTGTGGATTGCAAATGAACTTCTAATTCAATGTCATAGTTATGGGGTGCCGCCTGCTTTAAATAATCGAGTGGCGCTGGGTTTTGGCTTGGGCCATAAACCCGAAAAGGTTCTAGCGCTTCGGTTGTGACGATCCAAGGTGAAATTGTAGTTGCAAATGCTTTACCTAAAAAGGGGCCTAAGGGCTGGTATTCCCAAACTTGAATATCGCGCGCACTCCAATCGTTCAAAAGGACGTAACCAAAAATCATTTCTTGGGCTTGATCAACACTAACGGATGACCCAATATCTGAACATGTACCTACAACAGCCCCCATTTCTAATTCAATATCTAATTTTTGGCTGGGCTGGAATACTGGGGCGTCTAATCCGGGGAGTTTGATTTGGCCCCTGGGCCGCTTAACATCTGTGCCGCTAACAACAACTGTGCTAGCCCGGCCGTTATATCCAATTGGCATGTGCAACCAATTTGGCATCAGTGCATTATCAGCGCCTCGAAACATAGTGCCTACGTTTGTTGCATGCTCCCGGGATGCATAAAAATCTGTATAATCAGAAACCATAAAGGGCATAAATAAATTTATATCTTTAAGTGGGATTAATACATTTGAAAAACCCCGAAAGTCAGATGCCTGATTGCTTAATTCTTGGCTGATAATTTTGCGCGTTTTGCTCCAAATTTTTGGACCCATTGCCATAAATGTATTTAAGCTTTGCTTGTTAAAGGCTGGTTTTGGTGTTGGTAATAATCCAGCCTTTTCGATCATATTCAAATCCAGAACATGATCACCAATGGCAACTCCAATCCGCTTTTCTAAATTTTCATTAGAATTAAAAACACCGTAGGGTAAATTTTGAATAGAGAATGAACACATAGGCTCATTCGCGGCTTCGACCCAACTTTTTAAATCCGCTTTATGCGTAGAATTGATTACCATCAATTAGTTATTTTTTGTGTGTAGGTTCCATCGTGCATCCAGTTGGCATGGTTCGGTGCACGCTTTGTTTCCGACCATTCGTTCAGCATATCCCACTTGACTTCATCAAGCTTTCGTTCAACTTCAGGTAATTCAACCCGTGTTGTGATCTCTAAACGATGTCCATTGGGATCGAAAAAATAAATCGATTTAAATATAGTATGATCGGTAACACCAATAACTTTGATTCCATTGGCTTCTAATTTTTTTTTGCACTCCAAAACCTCATCCATACTGGCAACCTGAAAAGCAATGTGTTGAACCCAATCGGGCGTATTGCGGTCGCGGTCCATGTCGGGTTTTGTGGGTAGCTCAAAAAAGGCTAAAATATTTCCATTCCCTGAATCTAAAAAAACATGCATATATGGGTCAAGCTCTTTAGTTGAGGGCACCTGGTTCTCCGCAAATGCCAACAAATAATCCATGTTTAAATATTTAGCATACCATTCAACGGTTTCTTTTGCATCTTTGCATCGATAGGCAACGTGATGTATTTTCTCGATTTTCATTATTGAGGTCCTTACGGTTTTATGACACCGCTCTCGATTTAATCACGCTCTATGGGTTCAAACAAAGCTTTAAAATCCCCTTCCCCAAAACAATCATCTTTTTTGTGTTGGGTGAATTCAAAAAATAAGGGACCAATCATTTCTTTGAAAAAATTTGTAAAAGTAGGAGAGAGCGCTTTTGGTTGTTGACCCGTCTAATAAAATACCGCACATTTTTAAATCCTCAATGGGTTTCCCATGGCTAGGTAAGCGGGTATTTAATATTTGATAATAGGTTTTTGGGGCGGAGTCATGAAGTTTACACCACTGGCTTTTAAGAGACACCAATTTTCAAGTAAGTTTTTAGTTTCTAATACAATATGTTGGATGCTTTCGCCGTAAAAAGCTATTAAAAATTCTTTAATTTGGACTGTCCCTACTGACGCCTCTTCATTTAATGGAATTCGAATTTGACCATCCGGTTGGATGGCTCGGGGCATTACTAATAATTTTAGAATTAATATCATGAATAGATTATCCATCTTGATAACGATCAGTTAGGAAAACGGGGGCACCGCCAATTCCTTTTGTAGTGGGTAAATTTAATTCCATGGGACCGGTGGGAATGTTGATCGGTTTTGCTCCTCAATCTAAAGCCCTGTTATATGCATACTGTGAATCCTAGGCCCATAAGGTCAGCCGCATGGCTTGTTAGTTCGTGATTGATAACAAAATTAATATAACCTTGCCGAAATAAAGTGACATTTTTAAGCGATGATGTGTAACTTTGTCAAAACCAAAAATCTTAAAAGTGATTTTAATATACCTGGTTTTGGTGAAGCAAATTCAACAAACTCAAATTCATCCAACCCCACTAGATTTTCAAATAAATAAGTTTTAGTCTTCAAAAGTTCAGGTGCTAGAGTGGTCACTTTTTATCTCCACATCTAGCTAATTTAGATTAAGATTAAGATCAGAATTCTTGGCAGACGCGGTTGCGCCCTTCTTGTTTGGCTTTATACAAAGCCCTATCTGCTTGGCTTAGGGCATCTTCAAGGGTTGGCGTATCTTTTTCACATTTTCCTAAGCCAATGCTAACGGTAAAGCGAATGACTTTATCTTCTGATACTGTTTCAAGTTTCATGAGCTGAAGGCGCAAACGCTCTGCGATTGAATAAGCTGTATTGATACTTATTTCTGGTAAAATGATGCCGAACTCTTCACCACCTAAGCGTCCAAGAATATCTTGTTCACGGAGCATTTCGCGGCAGGCGTTAACTAAATTTTTTAAAACCGCGTCACCGGCCGCATGGCCAAAATCATCATTGACTATTTTAAAACGATCGATATCCATCATTAAAATAGACAAAGGTCGCTTATACCGTTTGGAACGGGCAAGTTCTTGGTTGCCAGTTGCGAAAAAACTGCGGCGATTTTTGGCTCCAGTTAACGAGTCTATGTTGGCTAACAATCGCATTTCGCGTTCACTAGCACGCAAAGCCGCGTCCTGTTTTTTACGTTCTGTAATGTCGATACTAATTCCGCCAACGCCGGTGAGTTTTCCGTTGGCAGAAAATATAGGAAACCGTTCACTGATTAAAGTGTGGAGTTGCCCATCAGACTCAATTGGATTAATCTCAAACTGCATGGCTCTGCCGCTTTCTACCGTCGCTTTATCTTGAACGGCAATCGTAGCAGCCACATCACTGGTATATAGATCATGCACCGTTTTCCCGATCGTTTTGGCACGCGTTACGCCCCGGTTTTTGCAGAAAATATCATTGACCATTATATAACGGCCTTCGTTATCTTTAAGAGTAATTGGAGTAGATGCACTTTCTGTAATTGCTAATAAGCGGGCACTGCTTTCTAACATTTGATCTTCGGCGTCTTTTTGACCTGTGATGTCGCGGATTGTACCAACATATCGAATGGTTCTGCCTGTGTCGTCGCGAAGTGAGATTCCGTTTTCTGCAACCCAGCGGTATTTATTTTCCCGGTCCTGCAGTTGGAACTCCATTGTAACCCGATTGGTACGGCCTTTAAAATGGGCAACTATATTGTCTCTGTGAGATTCGATATGGTCGGGATGAATCGATTCTTGCATCGTATTCAGTTTGATGAATTGTTCGTTACAACCCATGAAATAGGCAAGTTTTTCAGAAATGAAAAGTTCATCTTTATCGAGGTTCCATTCATAAGCATGTTCCATCGTTGCTTTGATGAAAAAGTTCAGACGTTCAACTTCCTCCAAAAGATCGGCTTTGGACATATCTTCGATGCGTTTGGTTGAGGAAGAATTATTTTTCAACCTTATGCCCTTATGCTTACTTAATATTTAAATGATAATAGAATTAAATTAAATGCCCACTTCTCGTTTTTTTAGTCTCCAGGTAGGTTTCATTATGGTGGTTCGCTGGAAACGCATGTGCAACACGTTCGTTAACTCTAACGCCACAGCGCACAAGGTCAGAAACTTTTTCTGGATTATTAGTCATCAAGCGAACTTGATCAAATCCTAAATGTTCAAGTATTTGGGCGGCGGGCAGGTAAATTCTCTCGTCAGCATCGTAGCCTAATTGTTCGTTGGCATCCATTGTATCAAAGCCGCGGTCTTGAAGCTCATAAGCACGTAATTTGTTGACCAAACCAATACCACGCCCTTCTTGAGCTAAATATAAAAGGATTCCAGAGCCGCGGTTTGATATTTCGCTTATGGCGCCGCGCAATTGGTCGCCACAATCGCACCGTAAACTGCCTAATAAATCGCCCGTGAAGCATTCAGAATGAATGCGAGTCAAGACAGGCTTGTCCGGTTGCGGGTCCCCTATAATAATGGCTAAATGCTCAAGCCCACCGTCCCAAGGCCGAAAGGCAACAATGCGGGTTTGTTCGGCGTCCATTAACGGAACGCGGGCATCGCTTACGGGCTTTAAACTGCGTGCGGCGACAATTTCGTATTGAAAGATATCGCCTGCATCAACTCTCAATAAATCATGGCGCATACACCAAGAGGCCAAATCGTCAGCTTTCGGGTCGTGGATAACGGCGGTAACCGCGGCTGGCAAAAGCCGCGCCAATTTGGTTAAAAGAACAGATGCAGAATTACAATCGTGGGCGGTTGAGGGGCGGACATCGATATCAATTTGTGTTAAATCACAATCGGCTAAAGGGTCAGCGAGCTTTTGTATGGTTTCAGCGGTGATTGGGGGGCTGGTATTGAGTGTCACAATGTTGCCGATGGGGCTTTTTAAGCCCAAAATGGCGGCGCGCCGTGCGGTAAGAGCTAAAATTGCCTCACTTGTCGCCAGCTTTGATATTTCAGATAAAGCATCATTGGTTACGCTTTCAGCAGCGCGCATCAGGACTGCAGTGCCGCCTCCTCCTTGTACAGCAACGATCCGGCCGCGCCTTAACTCTGAAATGGCCCGATCAACAGATAGCAATGAAGTCGTCTCACGGCTTGCGGGCATGGATGGGGTTTTAAAATTTGGTCGCCGTTCAGTCATGGTTTCTGCAATCTATAATGTTAATTTACATATTTATTATATAAATATGTTTTATACACTACAATCCCAAGAAAATATTCTATATTTAACATGAGATGTTGCTAAATTAAATTTTATTTCGTGATTTTGTAGTCTTTCATGAAAATAAGTAACAGAAACGTCTTTTATAACTTGGGGCATATGCATATGACGTCGGAACGACGGATATTAATTGTTGATGACGACGACACTTTGCGCGAAATGTTGAGCGAGCAATTGAAATCGCATGAGGAGTTTTTGACAACCACAGTCGGAACAGCCAAAGAATGCTTGGAATTGGCGAGAACAGATTATTTTGATGTGATTTTGCTGGATGTGGGTTTACCCGATATGGACGGCCGTGAAGTGTGTCGTTTGATGCGTCGCAACGGTGTAACATCACCCATTTTAATTCTGACAGGCGCCGATACAGACGCCGATACGATTTTGGGGCTTGATGCGGGTGCTAACGATTATATCGTAAAGCCGTTCCGTTTAGGTGTCTTATTGGCCCGATTGCGCGCACATATTCGCCAGCATGAACGCAGCGACGATGCGTTATTTACCATTGGGCCCTATACGTTTCAGCCTGCAAATAAGCTTTTATTGCGTGAATCTGACCAACGTAAAATCCGTTTGACTGATAAAGAAACAGCGATCTTGAAATATCTGTATAGAGCGGGTGATAAAGTCGTCAGCCGGGATACTTTATTAGATGAGGTTTGGGGTTATAACGAAAGCGTAACAACACATACTCTCGAAACCCATGTTTACCGTTTGCGTCAAAAAATCGAACAAGACCCATCCAACGTAAAAATTTTAATCACTGAGCCGGGCGGATATCGACTAGAGCAATAGCAGATAAGGTGAAAACTTAGAAAGCACCCAAGTCAGAAATTGAAATTCTGCGACTTAAAAGACCAGAAAGCTAATAAATACTGGATACGTCTCCAGAAGAAGCATTTGACCGCATCACAAGAATTATTTTAGAAATGATAGGGCTGCTAGTTGCTCTGATTTGGTTGGTGGATCGTTAACGTCAATGGTTTAAATCTGATTATGGACCTGGTGGGACAGAAACACCGTGAGATATTGTATTTTGTTCCCATGTAATTTTGGGCGACGAAATTTTTGAAGTCCCTAATACACTCGATGACCTGCGGTTTGTGGACAATCCGTTAGTAATAGAAGCACCATCTATTCGGTTTTATGTGGGAATGCCTCTGACGACCCCTGATGGATATAATTTGGTTATTTTGTGCGAAATTGATTATGTCCTGCGCGAATTAAGCGCAAGTTATCTCGAGCTTCTTCAAGATCTAGGTCAGGTTGTTGTTGATGAAATGGAGCTTCGCATCGCTTTACGTAATACCTTTAAAACACTCGATTTGGCAGCAAAACCGAATGTGTTGAAGGAAGAATTTATTTCAAACGTGACGCACGAATTATGCATACCGTTAACATCTATTCGTAAATCTTTGGGGCTTGTTAACATAGGGGTTACGCGAGAAGTACCTAAAGCCCTCAAAGAGCCATTAGAGACTGTTGACCTTAATACAGCGGTTCTACTAAATTTAAGAAACGAGTTGCTTGACCTTCAAAAATTAAACTCCAGACATACAGAATATGATTTTAAGCCTGTAGTGATTGGTGATTTGATAAAAGAAATTTGCGTAAATACATGGGGAATAGCAAATGAATTAAAAATTCAATCTTATTTTTTTGGGCCTGAAAATGACAATCATGGCGAACTGGGCCGCATTAGATTTTTTAAATGCTCGTTCTTTTGTGATCAAGTTTTTTCCGACGGGTGAAGTTTTTGAAGTTAAGTTAGGTGAATTTGGAACTTTTATGAGTATCCTCGTTTATGATAAATGGCCCAGAATCTCTGTTAAGTTTAAACTCTATATTTTCAATAGATTTTCGCAACTAAATATAACAACGAGTTCTACCAGAACTGGGCTTGAACGATCCATTAGAAACATAATTGTTATCGTCCACCAAGGATGTACTCATTTTGATA
>CALJEW010000331.1 GCA_938074585.1 uncultured Rhodospirillales bacterium
GGCGAAATTTCACCATATTCTGAGTGATTCCAGCGAACGAGGGCTTCCGCCCCACTGATCCGTCTTGTTTCCAGTAGCTGTTTAGATTGGAAATAAAGGTTAAAATCTTCGGCCTCAATCGCTTTTTCTAATTCATATTTACCCGACAAGCGCCGGTCCGTTTTGGTACGCATAGGAGGCATAAAGAAATGATACCCCTTCTCGTTGATCTAAAATTTACCAACCAAAGCCAAAACAGCATTGTGAAGTAAGTCTTCTGCTGTTTTTGTATCATTTGGAAAAACAGAAATACCAATATGAGCTCTGCACAATAGCCTTCCACCTGCGATTATTAAGGGTGTTTTCAATGCAGTTTTAAGCTTTTTAGCAACAGTTTCAATGCCGCCATGACCGTTAGGGTCGACTTGAGTAATAGAAACTAATCTCGGCTAATACGCGCAACAGTGTCAGAAGCACGTATTAAGTTGGTTAACCGTTCACCAATTTTGCATAAATACGCATCAGTGGTCCCGAATTTTAACGTTTCAGCATTCACCTTGAAATCTGAAGCCAAATGACATAAACAGCGATTGCTGTATCATTACGTAATTCAAGCGCAGTCGCTTGGCACAAGCGATCTAAAAACAAAACCCGATAAGGCATTTTTGTAATTGAATCTCGATTTTCTTAGTCATAATCACCAGTGATATGGCGCGCAAAAACACTAACGTAATGAGCATCTGGCACGTTAATAAACTCAGTGAAAAGAATTCATGATCAATCGGCCAATCAATGGTAACGTGGCTTGCCAATCAATAGGCGCTAAATCCCCAAGCATGATTTTAGACGTTTTTACAAGGTTTGCCCCATGAACATTGGCAAACAACATGTGCCTTTTACGCGATACACGTAAAAGCGGACCATTAAATTCAGTTGCTAATAGGTCTAAGCTTTCTTCCTTGCTGGCAGCTTTTATTTCAGCCATCAGTAGGGTATGAGCGTCTTACGCAGATCAAACCTCAAGCATTATGTTTAGCCTCTAGCTTTAAATAGACGAAACTACATTTTTATATTTTAATTCCGTCACTAATGCAGAATGAATATGTTCAGTACCTGACCTCTGTCACACAAAACCTCTAAATTGCGTTAATTCTTTTTTACAGGCGATCCCGAATGTTCATAGATGCAATGAAAAATCAACACAACGCTGCTGCACCAAACGCTCGTATTGTATCTATTGTGCCCAGCCTAACTGAATTACTCTATGATTTAGATTTAGCTGATCAGGTGGTTGGGCGCACTATTTTTTGTATTCACCCTGATGCATTGGTTAAAAATGTTACCAGCATTGGCGGAACCAAACGTATTAATTATTCAAAATTAATTGAATTGGCACCGGATTATGTTCTTCTAAATATTGATGAAAACCCTAAGTCGATAGCAGATGAGCTTCAGAAGAGAAAGATTAAAACAATTATCACCCATCCCACAAAAACGTTAGATAATATAAATTTGTATCATCTAATTGGCAGTATTTTTAATCGAGTTGAGCAAGCAAAAGTACTTAAGGCTGCTTTCAACACTGCATATATGAAATTAAAATTGCATGCCGATACTTTACCCGAACAACGTGTTCTATACATAATTTGGTCTGACCCATGGATGTCGATTTCAGCCAATACATATATTGCAGACATATTGAGTCTAATAGATTGGCAAGTTATCCAACACAAAGAAGATGTCAGATACCCAACATTTAACTTCTCAGATTTGGATCTCAATCAAATCGACTTAATTTTATTCTCAACAGAGCCCTATTCATTTACACAAAAACACATAACTGCGTTTTGTGAACAACATCCAGCCCACTCGGCCAAGGCCCATTTAATTGATGGCGAAATGTTATCTTGGTATGGTTCACGGGCGATTAAAGGGCTGAACTATTTGAAACAGTATTGCGAAACATTAAACACATGATATCTGTTCGTCTTGCCACTTATTACGCATCCTCTTTTATGACGCTTGGTGTTCATTTGATATTCTGGCCCATCTGGCTCACCGAGCAGGGGCTCAGTGCGACAGGCATTGGAACCGTCTTAGCGTTAGGAATTGCATCAAAATTAATTGCAAACCCACTTGTAGCCCATTTTTCAGATCAACTTGGTCAACGAAAGATTCTCATTATTCTCCTCACAAGCCTTTCCTTTTTGGCCTTTTTATTCTTTCCCTTCACAAATTCGTTTGCAACAATTTTGGCATTACATTTATTATTTATAGCGCTTTGGTCACCCATCATGCCTTTAATGGAAAGCTTAACAATGCATGGTGTTGCTCATCTAGGATTAGATTACGGGCGCATTCGATTATGGGGTTCCGTTACCTTCATGATAGCTGCCATGGGTGTTGGTTATCTTATAAAAGAAGGGTCTACCCACGTTGTTTATTGGGCGATCGTATTTACGCTAGGCTTAACTGTATTGTCGGCATTTTTCCTTCCTGATTTACGCCCGCCAAAATCGAAGGTAAAAAAATTGACTCTTTTGATCGTTGTCAAAGATTATCGGTTCGTTTTATTTTTGCTAGGCACAGCGCTCATTCAAACTAGCCATGCCGTCTATTATGGCTTTGGTTCAATTCACTGGAAAAACAGTGGCATTTCTGAAGATATGATTGGCCTTTTCTGGGCTATTGGCGTTTTTGCTGAAATTATTTTGTTCACGTATGCAACAACTATTTTCAAACAAATTGGCCCGACACGGTTGATTGCACTGGCAGGCATTGCGGGGTTGATCCGCTGGCCCTTAACCGGAATGACCACAGACTTAGTCCCTTTGATCGGATTACAAATTCTACACGCCATGACTTTTGGTGCAACTCATTTAGGCGCTATGCATTATATTCAAAATCGCATTGATCCCTCACTTTCCGCCACGGCACAAAGCTTATATTCCGGTGTTGTTATGGGGGCAGCAATGAGCTTGGCTGCTTATGCAAGTGGTCATTTATATGAGTCTTACCAAGGGATGGCTTATTATTCCATGGGTGGAATGGCGGCTCTTGGCGGCACTATTGTCTTTTTATTACGACGCAAATAAAGCTGTATCCTTTATAAGATTCGAAAACGGGCCACCCCATCAAAGTAGCCCGTTTTCTTGAATCAACCGAAGGAAAACTCAAAGTTTTTAAATGTTCATTCCAATTGTGATCGCACCAATTGGCTTACCACTAGCACAAACCAAATCACCAACCTGTGTTTGAAAAAACTTTATGCTTTTATCAAACTCAACTTCGTCAATTAACATAGTCCCATCACCTAAGCTGATTACAGACATTACGGAGCAAACAAACTTATTGGCGCTAAATGCGGCCATTAAGGCTGCAAACGCTGGTGATGCAGGTAATGTTTTGTTGTGGTGGCTTCTAAAGTTAAGAACTTGGCTGGGGTAACTGCAAAAGCAACGGAAGAAACCAGCACCCAAATCACTGAAATTAAATCCACAAAAAAATGAGTTAGTTGGAGCGATCTATGGAATTATTGGGACCATCAAAAAAATCAATAAAGTAGAAAATTCGATTGCATTGGTGGTTGAAGAACAAGGCGTTGCAACCCTAGAAATTACCCACAATGTAGAGCAGGCTGCAATAGGCACAAAGAATGTGACCATCAACATTACGGTTGTAAACCAACCAGCATAGGAAACTGGAGCTGCCACAGATACGGCACTTAGTTTTTTTGGTGAACCGACCGAGCAGTCTAAGGACTTACGCCACAAGTTGATGAATTCCTAGATTAGATTAGATTAGATTAGATTATATCAGAGCTGATTAGGCGATTTCATCCTGAATACGGTGTCTCTTTATGGAGAATGCTTGAGCTCGTAAAGCGATTTGCAGTTTAACTGGTCACGCATCAGTATCCTAGGGCAAACCAACAGGTTATGACTTATAAGTTGTCGCAGCCTCCCAGCCCGCGTCGATGGGAATCATAGTTCCCGTGATGGCGGCGGCAGCATCGGAACAAAGGGAATTAATCACTTAAGCGATGTGATCAGGCAAGACAAACATTTCAAGCGTAACGGCTTTGTGGATGTGTTCAAGATTACGCAGCCCGACGTAAATCCGAGATTCAATCTTAGGGCTAAGGA
>CALJEW010000332.1 GCA_938074585.1 uncultured Rhodospirillales bacterium
CGATCAAGATTAGGCATACCCCCACCTCTGTACTGGAACACAAAGCGGCCTTATATGAACTAATAAACTTAACTACTAGTTCTTAATCCTGACTACCATAGCTTGAATTTCGTCGATGTTTGCAGAAAGGCGTGTGTTCAATTTTTCCATGCTGTCTTTGTTGTTAGATGCCATCATGTTCGCTAATTCACTTATGTTCGTGAACGCTGTCTCGAATGCGCTTTTCACAAAGTTAATTTGTGCAGTTTTAGCGCCTTGTGGAGTTTTGCTTTTGGTCAATACGTCGACCGCAGTTTGCGTCTCTTTCATTGTTTATTGCAAAATTTCAGTTTGGCGCTGAGCTAAAGCTTTTAAGCTTTCTGTTGTAGCTTGGTTTGCATCAGTTATAGCTTTGATGTTTTTCTGTTGAGTATTGACAACGGCGTCAACATCAACAGATGGAATGTTGATATCTTTTGTCATCTTTGAGAAATCAGCAGTAAATTTAGAAGGATCGAAGTCTGCTGTAAATTTGCTCATGTCAAACGCTTGAAATGGATTTGATGCTTTAGTCATTTTGTTTCTCCATAAATCTTGAATAGGCAGTGAACTAATTATATTGTAGCGCAGCATGTATCTTGCTGTTCTTGTAGATAGTTCCAACAGCGCTGTCAATAAAAATTGTGCATTGCACAATAAAAATGTGCGTCTGCGAAATAATGGAGTAAATTTGAAGGGGGCTGTGATTAACTCGCTAATTCTTCTGAACGCTTTTTGGCTGCTGCAACGGCTTTTATCATCAACTGTTGCATGCCGCCATCGGCCATTAACACCGCAAGGGCTTCAGCCGTTGTACCGGCTGGGCTGGTTACATTTATACGCAGCGTTGTTGGTGTTTCATCGGATTGGCGCATGAGTTCACCCGCCCCAGAAACGGTTTCACGGGCTAGGCGCTCTGCTAATGCGTCCGGAAGGCCTGCTTGTTTTCCAGCTTCTGCCATTGCTTCCACCAATAAAAAGACATAGGCTGGGCCACCACCTGAAAGAGCCGTGACACTATCGATCATGCCTTCGTCGTCAACCCATTCAACATTTCCAACAGATTTTAACAGCTCATCACAGGCTCTGCGTTGAGTCTCCGTTACTAAAGCATTGGGATACGCAACTGTTATTCCACGGCGAACAGCTGCGGGGGTATTGGGCATGGCACGGATGATAATTGCATCATCACCTAAATTCTTTTGGAAATAGCTAACCGGTTTTCCAGCAGCTATGGATAAAAAGGCGGTTTTGGGGCCAGCATAGCGTGCATATTGGGACGCTACTTTATCCATCATTTGCGGTTTTACGGCAAAAACAACAAAATCAGGGTCATTGTCGGCTGCCAAGTCCGTTGGTGCAGCATGCGTTTGGACACCATACTTAGCGTGTAATTTTGCTGCGGTTTCCTCATTTGGCTCTACAATAGTGATATCAGACGGCATCATGCCGCGTTCCAGCCATCCTGAAAGCATGGCTTCTCCCATTTTCCCACATCCGGCCAGCACTAATGTTTTTGACATCAAAAATCCTAATATCTATCGATAATATATTGTTTTGCTTAAGCCTCGCCAATTGTGTCGATCATCGCAGCTTTGATTGCTTCTGGTGCTGTTTTTCCACCCCAAATGACATATTGGAAGGCGGGGTAAAAGCGCTCGCACTCAGAAACTGCGGTTTCAACTAAATCTTCCATTTGCTCAATCGCGGGGCCTTTTGCTCCACGGAAAGGAATTGCATGGCGATACATAGGTAATCCTTCATCGCTCCAAACAGTGAAGTGGCCCAGCCACATCCGGTCATTGACCAAGGCAAGCAACTCATATGCCTGAGGGCGCTGCTCTTTGGTTACCCGCATGTCAAAAGCACAGGTGAAATGAATGGCTTCCATTTCCTCATTCCAAGCGAAATAGAGGCTGTAATCGCACCACGTTCCAGGAACTTGAACGGCCATTTCTTGATCGTTCCGACGATCAAAAATCCATTCATTAATCTCCACAATTTTTTCAACGATATCTAATGGATTTCCATCTAAAATATCTTCAGATGTGTCGGTCTCTATCATGATCCGCTTCCCCTATAAGCTTATTTGGGAACAAATTTAGATCGATTGCTGAATGATCATTACATTTATGGAATTATCTATATATAGTGCCAAGGCTCTCGATCTCTACTAATTGTAGATTGCCTTAAGGGCGGCAGAGGTGCAAGGATCAAGTTAGGGACAAACCGAGATTAATGTGGATAAAATTATTGACCCTGTAATACGCAGAATTATGGGCCGCTTACAGGGGTTGAGTCTTTATAGATTAAGATTAATGACTTTAATAGGTGCATTTGAGTCCAATTAGTCTTTGGCTTTAGATGCCTTGGCTTTAAATTTTGGTATTCCTTGATTCGCAATCTGGGCTTCCAAAGCAGCAATTCGCTTTTCTTGTTTCTCTTGTTCGGTACGGGCCGCAATCGCAACCGCCTTCATAGCGTCAAATTCATCGCGGTGGACCAATTCCATTTCGCTTAATAAACGAACCAATTGTTGGCGCACAGAAGCTTCGATTTCAGATTTGACACCAACCAACGTGGATACAGCCCCGTTGGCAACTTTTGCTAAATCATCCAGAATTCGACTGTTAGTTTGCATGTGGCTTCATCCTATTCCATCCGTGCATATATAGGGTCGCAACACTAATTATGGGTCTATGTGCCCAGATTTTCAAGCATTGCATCTCTTGCAGGTCTACGATGCAATGCCTATAAGAACTTATACTTTGAATGGGGTTGAAGATGTACGTTGTTACCGGTGGCGCAGGGTTTATTGGATCAAACATTGTTCGTGGATTGGCAGAACGGGGCTTAGGCCCAATTGTTGTTGTTGATTGGCTGAAGGATGATGAGCGTTGGCGCAACATTGCCAAGCATGAACTAGCCGACATCGTTTTACCTGAAAACTTACTCTCCTTTTTAGAACTAAACACCTCAAGCCTTAAAGCGGTCATTCATATGGGGGCGATTTCAGCCACCACAGAGCGAGATGCCGATTTGATTATCGCTAATAACTATCAGTATCCCATTGATTTATGGCGGTGGTGTGCGGGCAATGATGTGCGTTTAATTTATGCATCATCCGCAGCGACCTATGGCAATGGAGCCCTAGGCTTTGATGATGATGAAGCCATTGATGCGTTGGCCGAGCTTCAGCCCTTAAACGCTTATGGCTGGAGTAAGCATTTGTTTGACCGTAAAGTTGCCCGAATGATTGAAGATGGCGAACCGCGCCCACCGCAATGGGTCGGACTTAAATTCTTCAATGTGTATGGCCCTAATGAATACCATAAAGGCCGTATGGCGAGTGTCGTTTCACAAATCCACCCAACAGCCGTGAAAGGTGAAACTTGCCTATTGTTCAAATCGCATCACCCGGATTATGAAGACGGGGGGCAATTGCGAGACTTTATTTGGGTTGGGGATTGCGTCGATATAGTTTTGTGGCTTTTAGAAAACCGGAATGTTAGCGGTTTGTTTAATTGCGGCACCGGAAAAGCCCGCAGCTTTTCTGATTTGGCCCGCGCTGTTTATGCGGCGCTAGATAAAAATGCAGATATTAAATTTATCGACACGCCTGAAGACATCCGCGATAAATACCAATATTTCACTCAGGCTCGGATGGACCGATTGATAGAATCTGGATACACCAAGCCCATGACGTCGCTTGAAGATGGGGTGAGTGAGTATGTGCAAAAATATCTAAATGCTGATGATCCATATTGTTGAGCAGGGCGTAAATTAAATGTTTTTAGCACTCCTTTTTCCCGCCATTGATCCGGTCTTAATTGAATTTGGACCGCTTGCTGTGCGTTGGTATTCCTTGGCTTATATAGCGGGCTTGCTTTTAGGCTGCGTGTACATGGGGCGATTGGCCCAGCGCATGCCCGATGTCTTATCCGCCGATGTCGCCATGGACTTCATGACTTGGGCGACGGTTGGGGTGATTTTAGGTGGACGTGTTGGCTACATTTTGTTCTATAAGCCCGCTTTCTATCTAGATAACCCGATGCAAATGATGTATGTTTGGCAAGGGGGCATGTCGTTCCATGGCGGGCTCCTAGGCGTTGTGTTGGCTGGACTTTTGTATACCCGGCGTCAAAAAATCCCCGCTTTAGTATTTGCCGATATTGTTGCATGTGCGGCCCCCATTGGTTTGTTCTTTGGCCGCATTGCAAACTTTATAAACAGCGAGCTTTATGGGCGAATTACCGATGTGCCCTGGGCCTTCGTATTTCCAAATGGTGGACCACAACCGCGCCACCCCAGCCAATTGTACGAAGCGGCCTTAGAGGGGTTGGTTTTATTTATACTGGTCAACGTTTTATGGCGTACAGAATTTGTTCGTAATCGACCAGGCTTTGCCGCCAGTGTCTTCATATTGGGCTATGCAGCCGCCCGAAGCACGGTTGAACTGTTCCGCCAACCCGATGCTCATATAGGTTTTTTGTTTTTGGGTAGCACTATGGGACAATGGTTATCAGTGCCAATGATATTGGTTGGTTTGTTCTTTTTGATAAGATCATGGAGACTTACCACATGAGCGGATTATTAGATCATTTAAAGCAGCAGATATCGGCGGATGGCGCGGTGACTGTGGCTAATTATATGACTGAATGTTTGGCGAACCCTGAATATGGTTATTACATTCTTAATGAACCATTTGGGGTCAGTGGCGACTTTGTAACAGCCCCTGAAATATCACAAATGTTTGGAGAGTTGCTGGGGTTGTGGGCGGTTCATCAATGGCATGCTATGGACAAACCAAAATCGTTTAATTTGATTGAATTGGGACCGGGGCGGGGAACTTTAATGTCGGATGCCTTGCGTGCCGCTGGTGGATTACCTGAATTTATGACGGGGTTAAATGTCCATCTGGTTGAAACAAGTAGGCGGTTGCGGGGCTTTCAAAAGCAAGTCCTAAACCCCTTTTCCCCTTCATGGCACGATGAAATCTCAAGCTTGCCCGACGGGCCGTTTATTGTCATTGCAAATGAATTTTTCGATGCGCTACCTATCCATCAGTTTGAATACACGGAGCATGGTTGGCTGGAGCGCCGGGTGGGAGTTGCGGATGGTCAATTGGCGTTTACGCCATGGCCATCGAGCTTTTCAATCGAAGCTGATGTGAGTTCTGTTGGGCAGCCCCGAATTGGCGACATTTTTGAAGTTTCCCCCGAGTCGCGTCAAATTGCCTCAGAATTGGCGGCGCGCTGTAAATTACAACCCGGGTGTGCACTGTTCATCGATTATGGGCATTCGCGGAGCGGGTTTGGCGATACGTTACAAGCGGTCAAAGCGCATGCCTATGCTGATGTATTAAAAACACCGGGCGATGCTGATTTGACCGCGCATGTGGATTTTGAAGCCCTTGCTAAATCCGCAGCTCGGGCCGGGGCTATTGCGTATGGATCGGAACTCCAATGTCAGTTTTTGAAAGCGCTTGGAATTCACGAGCGCACAGATATTTTATCGGCTCGCGCAACGCCGGATCAGTTGGCGCAACTAAAGAGCGGGCGAGATCGATTGATCGGTGGCGACCAAATGGGAAATCTGTTTAAAGTTTTAGCGATTGCATCCCCCGATTTACCGCCACCATCAGGGTTTCAAGTTAACGCATAAGTCTGGTACACTTAGCACATGATTACTTCTTCTCAACTCAGCGCGCATTCAAAAGTGAAACACGGCTTCTTCACCCGCTGGGATGGGGTTAGTGGCGGGGTCTATAGAGGGCTTAATTGCGGCTACGGTTCGGGCGATGATAATGCAAACATCGATCAAAACCGTGCCATTGCTATGGCCAAATTAGGCATTATGCGCGAAGATTTAAATACTTTGTACCAAATTCACTCAGCCGATGTGGTAGTTGCTAAATCAGCTTGGTCGATTGATGAACGCCCGAAAGCTGATGCACTTGTTACCGATCAGCCGGGCCTTGCCATTGGCGTTATAACAGCCGACTGCACGCCCGTATTATTTGCCGATCCAAAAGCAGGCGTTATTGGTGCGGCTCATGCGGGGTGGAAGGGCGCGTTCAGTGGGGTGTTATCTGGTACAGTCGATCAAATGGAGCATCTTGGAGCAAAACGTGCTCATATTGTTGCCGCTGTTGGCCCGTGTATCCATCAAGAATCGTATGAAGTTGGGCCAGAGTTTATCCAATCATTTTTGGATAGAGAAGCCAATAATGCGCGATTTTTTTTACCGTCCGCTAAGGCGGATCATCATTTATTTGATTTACCTGGTTTCGTTCTCGATGAATTGAGTGATTTAGAGCTATTCGCTGTGCAAAACGTATCCGAAGATACATATTTAGCCGATGATAAGTTTTTCAGTTACCGCCGTGCCACCCACGCCAAAGAAGCCGATTATGGGCGTTTGCTTTCAGCAATCGTGTTAACAAACGATTGAGGATAGAAGCTTAATAAATGCCACATTTATTTGTTTTTTTCGTATTGCTGATGTTAGGTCTCTTGGGAACGTGCGTCATAATATAAGAACAAATAAGAAAGAATAATGAACCGATATAACATAAAATTTTTGATCGTGTCCATTATCATGGCTATAGGGGCGTGCGGTCCTTTGCCACAACCTTTTACAAAAAGCTCATCTGGAAGCCGTGCTGATTTGATCCTACATCGGTTGCCGCCCGTAGTTGCTGTGAATGCGATCAATGGGGCTTCTATTCCAATGGCTAAACTTCTGGTACGAGCCGTTGCTGATGAATTAACCAAGCGAGAAGTCATTGCGTATTCAGGCGATAAAGGATCAAGTACCCACGTTTTAAATGGCTGGGTTGAACCCCCCCCAAATCGTAAGTCAAAATCATCCCCGACTTACATTGAATGGGCACTGACCAAGCGGACCGGCGAATTAATCACGACCTTCCGATATACGTTTAAAGCTACATCCTTGGACTGGGATTACGGCTCACCTGAAATCATTTACGAAATTGGCCAAGGAACGGCCAATATTTTGGCCCTCGAGCTATCCGGTCCTGTGGATGCCGCAGAGCAGGTGGTTGCACAAAAAACGGGTCTGTGGATTCGCCCGGTTGCCGGTACGCCAGGTGATGGTGATTTCTCACTAACCCGTGCCATCACCTATGCATTGTCTGATGCGGGGGTGAATATCGTTAAAAAACGCGGCGATGCTGAATTTGGTTTGAAGGCACATGTGCGAATCGATTCTCCCAAATCGAATAAACAACAGGTCGAAATCAACTGGATTGTGATCGGTGATGACGATCTTGAAATAGGGCGAGCAACGCAAAAAAATATAGTTCCTGAAGGCACCTTTAAAGTGCGTTGGGGGCAGGTGGCTGTGATGATCGCCGCGGCTGCCGCAGGTTCCGTTCGTGATATCTTGAATCGAGAACGAAACCAACGTTTAGATCAGCGAATTCAAGTTCCAATTCCCCGGTTTAATCAATATCAAAAGGATCAAAAAATGGTCTTACCACCCCCCAGCTTAACTCCAGAATAATCGCCTATCTGGAGCCTCATATATAATGCCCTAGAGCGATATGATTGGTGTTTAATTCGGTTGAAATGCTTTTTTCGTGATCTTGATGAAAGTTGCCGATAGAGTTATTCATGGAATAGGGCGATGTCTGTCGTCTTTTTTGTACGGAAACTTGGGGCGTCGGAAAACCAACAATGCGATTGTTGGTGTATGCCACTAAAGCTCTGACCCCTGCCAGCTTGGCTCTAGCTGGTTGCTGTTTTACTATGCCGGACAGCT